>JAHEKL010000075.1 GCA_024638345.1 Gammaproteobacteria bacterium
GGGCGCCCCGAACATGATCCATGCCTTTGTCCTCAAGGTAGCCGGCCAGGTCGGCAGCAACGTAGGACGAGCCGTTGTCGCTGAGCAGCAGGAAGGACAGAGCGACGTAGGTCAGGAGCCTTCGGTCACCCAGCTGTTTCTCGGGAAAAAAGATCGTTCGACCGTCGGATCGACTCGTGGATACCTCGGGTCTTCCGACGACCCGACTCGACTTTCCGCGATCCCGCGCCATCAACCCCCCGAGGCCAGCCCGCGCTCGATCGCTTCGATCAGAAGCTCGTCGTTGACGATCGGCTTGGTCAGATACTCGTCGAAGCCCTCGCCCAGGAAGCGCTCCCGATCCCCAGCCATGGCGTGCGCGGTCAGTGCGATCACGGGGATCGCCGCCAAGCGCGGATCCTCCTTCATCTTCCGAAGCACGTCCGTCCCGTCCATCTCCGGGAGGGATATGTCCAGGAGCACCAGGTCCGGGACGACCTCCCTCAAGCCCTCCAAGGCCGCGATCCCGGATTCGTACTCGATGATCTCGTATCGCTCATCCAGGATGGCTTGCACGAGCAGACGGTTGTCCGGGTTGTCTTCAACGACGGCGATCGTGGGTTTCATTCGCTTCCCGACCTCTGAACGGTTCCGAGAGCCTCAATCGTCTCACCGAGCTTTGTCTCCAGCTCGGGCAGCAGATCCTTGGCACCCTGTGAGTCTCCAAGCTCCAGTAGCTCTTCGATTCGGCCGGACACCAGGCGGACCGCTTGCGCGCCCAGGTTCGCCGCCGAGGACTTGAGAGAGTGTGCGGAACGCTCGGCCAGCTCCGTATCACCCTTCTCCAGCCCTACCGAGACTCCCTCCACCCGGTCCGGGGCGTGCTCCAGGAAGAGCTCGATCATCTTCAGCTTGAGCTCGTCGCCTCCCCACTCGTGCAGACGGTCCAGGATGGCATGGTCCAGAATCGGCTCGGTGCTCATCGTCGTTCCTATCGCAGCGTGGGAGAGGCAAGGGCTCGCTCGGCGGCGCTCCTGAGCTCCGGGATCGCGATCTCAGGACCTCCTTGGGCACGGTACACGGCCGAGCCGGCCACGAGCACCGAAGCCCCTTCGACCACGACGCTCGGAGCCGTGGAGGGATCGATTCCTCCATCGACCTGGATCCTGATCTCTCCCGCGCGCCCGGAGTCCTCGATCATCTCCTTGGCCTCGGCGATCTTCCGGTTCGATGTGGCGATGAACTCCTGACCCCCGAACCCTGGGTTGACCGTCATGATCAGGACGAGGTCGATGAACGGGAGCACATCGCGGACGGTGCCCACCGGGGTTCCTGGATTCACGGCCACGCCCGGATGCGCACCCGCTTCGCGGATCTGCGTCACCACGCGATGGAGATGAGGGCAGGTCTCCTGATGGACTGTGACCCGATCCGCGCCCGCCTCGACGAAGGCAGGAATCAACCGCTCTGGTGACTCGATCATCAGGTGGACGTCCAGCGGCAGGTCGGTGGCTCGGCGGATCGCACGCGTCACCGCCGGCCCGATGGTGAGGTTGGGCACGAATCGACCGTCCATCACATCCACGTGGATCCAGTCCGCGCCGCCTTCTTCGGCGAGTCGCACGTCGCGGTCCAGATGTCCGAAGTCCGCGGACAGGACGGATGGAGCGATGAGGATGTCGGTCATACCAAAGCCCTCTCTCTGACCTTGACGCCGTCTGCGGTTCCCACCAGCACGCGGTCAGCCATCTGCAGAAACAAGCCCGTCTCGACGATTCCGGCACGGGCCCTCAGCGCGGCCTCCAGGTCAACCGGCGACGCGATCCCCCCCCGAAACTCGAGATCGATCAGGTAGTTGCCGTTGTCGGTTCGGACCATTGCACCGTTCGTGCCACGGCGCGCTGTGGGCTGTGCGCCCAGAGAGACGAAGAAGGGCAGCTGCGTCGACCAGCCGAACGGAGCGACCTCCACGGGAACCGGGGCCTGCTCACCGAGCACCCGGACCTCTTTCGACGAGTCGACGATGACCACGAACCGCGAAGCGGCCTGGACGACGACCTTCTCACGGAGGAGGGCCCCGCCGAGGCCCTTGATGAGATCCATATCGGGAGAGACCTCGTCTGCGCCGTCCACGGCGAGATCGAGCGTGACTCCCTCGGACAGATCCATGGTGGGAATACCCAGCGCCTCGCACCGGTGCTCGGTATCTACGGAGGTCGGGACTCCTCGGATGTCCGCGACGTCCTCGTTTCGGAGCGCCTCGGCGAGTCCCTCGAGAAAAAACTTCACGGTGCTCCCCGTCCCCAACCCCAACGTCATCCCCGATACCACAAGATCGACGGCCGCGAGCCCGGCCGTCCGTTTCTCCATCTCCGCCCTGTCGATCCCGCCCTCTTCGCTCAAGCGAGGAAGTCCGCGAGAACCCTCATTCGCTTCCTCCGACCATCGCTGTTCCGGGTCCTTCGGGATCCCACCGGAGCCCGTTTCAGGTCGAGACGACCGCCTCGGGAATCTAGACCTGGCGAAGCTTCAAAACCAGTGGTCCAAGGCCCGGCGCAGCCCTGCGAAGCGGGCCCGTTTCCTTGACACCCGCCACCGCTGAGGCCAAACTCGGACCCATGGATGCGAGTACGATCTCCGCGACCCGCACATGCGGGTACCTTTGGCGTCTTTACGACTTCGCCTACGGCATCTGGTCCTCCAGGAGCCGGGAGGAGGCTCGAGCCTAGCTTTCAAGTAGATCCGAACGCGGCTCGCGAGGCTACCCGGCTCCCGGACATTCCGGAAGCCGGTTTTTTTTGAACCCCTGGCGCATCGACTATGGAGGATTGGGGAATGATCATCGTCACTCGTCCGAGCATCACGGACGACGAGCTCGACCGCATCCGTGAGCGAGTCGAGTCCCTGGGGCTTCGCACGCACGTCTCTCGGGGAGAGAACCGAACGATCATCGGGTGCATCGGCGACGAAGGCCGGCTGGAGAATCTGCCCCTTCTCGGTATGCCCGGGGTGGAAGCCGTCCACCCGGTCATGCGCCCCTACAAGCTGGCTTCGCGCGAGTTCTCCGCGTCGAGAACACGGATCCCCCTGGCCGACGTGGAGCTGGGCGGTCCGGCCGTCGCGATCATCGCGGGCCCCTGCTCCGTCGAGGGCGAAGAGATGGTGCTGCGGACAGCTCGGGCCGTGCGCGAAGCGGGCGCCCACGCCTTTCGTGGCGGAGCCTTCAAGCCCAGGACCTCCCCATACTCGTTCCAGGGAATGGAGTCGGAGGGTTTGGAGATCCTCTCCCGCGCGAGGGCAGAAAGCGGGCTGCCGATCGTCACGGAAGTAATGGACACCCGTCAGATCGAGAAGGTCGCGGGTCACGCCGACATCCTGCAGATCGGCGCTCGGAACATGCAGAATTTCGCGCTACTCACGGAGGTCGGACGGGTTCATAGGCCGGTCCTCCTGAAGCGTGGGATGTCAGCGACCGTCAAGGACCTCCTCCTCGCCGCCGAATACGTCATGAAGCAGGGAAACATGAAAGTGATTCTCTGTGAGAGGGGCATCCGCACGTTCGAGACCGCAACCCGGAACACGTTCGACGTCGCAGCGATCCCGGTGCTGAAGAAGGAGACGCACCTCCCCGTCATCGCCGACCCGTCTCACGCGGGCGGCATTCGGGATCTCGTCGCGCCGCTGTCCTTCGCCGCGGTGGCCGCCGGGGCGGACGGTCTCATGGTGGAGGTGCACCCGAATCCCGAGGAAGCCCTCTCGGACGGAGACCAGTCCTTGGACTTCGATCAGTTCAGGAGCCTCATGAAGGACCTGAAGAGGTTCGCGGAGGCGGCCGGCCGCACGCTGGGAACGGGACACGAGGATTGACGGTGGGCTCGCGCGGACTCGGCCGTCGTTGCCGGGCGTCAGGACGGAGCTTCGGAGACCCGCTGTCGCGCTTTCTGGATCTGAGTCTGGACGGCCAGACGACTCGTGCCGCCGGGGAGATCTCGCGCCTCCACCGAGCGCTCCCAGTCGAAGATCGACTCGACACCCTCGGTAAAGGCCTCGCTGGCTTCCCGGAACACCTCCTCTGGAAGCTCGGACAGCGGCATCCCTCTGCTCTCGGCCTCACGCACGAGTCGGCCCACGATGTCGTGGCTTCGCCGGAACGGCACTCCCGCTCGGACCAGGTGATCCGCCAGGTCCGTCGCCAGCAGCTCCGGGTTCAGGGCCTCCGCGATAGCGTCTTCTCGGAAGACCGTGTCGTCGATAGCGCCGGCCAACGCCGGCAAGGTCAGCTCCAGGGTGTCTACCGTGTCGAAGAGTGAGATCTTCTCCTCCTGGAGATCCCGGTTGTATCCCGTGGGCAGACCCTTGAGCAGGGTCATGAGGCCGGTCAGGTTTCCTTGTAGACGTCCGGCTTTGGCCCGAGCCAACTCGGCAACATCGGGATTTCGCTTCTGAGGCATGAGCGAGGAGCCCGTCGCGAAGCCTTCCCCGATCTGCAGAAGACCGAACTCCCTGCTCGAAAAGAGCACGAGGTCCTCACCGAGGCGCGACACGTGGATGCCGATCAGCGCACCGGCGAATACGAGCTCTACCGACCAGTCGCGGTCACTGACCGCGTCCATCGAGTTCTCCGAGAGCGCCCTGAAGCCCAGCTCACGCCGAAGTATCTCTCGATCCACGGGAAACGGACATCCCGCCAGGGCGCCCGAGCCGAGCGGCAGGACTCCTGCGGCTCGACCCGCGCTCCTCACCCTCTCCCGGTCCCTGAGGAGTGGCCAAGCGTGAGACAGGGCCCAGTGAGCCGCGCGCACGGGCTGGGCCTGCTGAAGGTGGGTGTAGCCGGGGAGGATGACCTCGACGCCCCGTTCTGCAAGCTCGATCAGCGAGCCCACGACCTCGTTCAGGTGATCATCGAGACGTGCGGCCGCCTTCATTCCCCACAGTCGAAGATCGGTTGCTACCTGATCGTTTCGGGAACGGCCAGTATGAAGCTTGCCCGCGAGCTCGCCGATCTCCTCTCCGAGCATCCGTTCGACCAGCGTGTGTATGTCCTCGTCGGGAGCATCGGTCGGGATTCCCTCCGCCAGCCGGCTCTCCACCCGATCGAGCCCGGCCAGGATCTCGGTGAGCTCATCGTCCTGGAGCACTCCAGCCGACTGTAGCGCCCGCGCCCAGGCGCGGCTCCCCTCCAGATCCTCCTTCCATAGACGCCCATCCACCCCCAGGGAGCGGTTGAGCGGGATCATCTCGGGTGCCATTCCCTGCCCGAACCGCCCGCCCCACAGACCACTGCCGGTTCCGCCCGCCGCGTCTCGGTCCATGCTCACCCCCCGATCGGCAGGCCCGACCGAAGGGCCGAGTCCCGAGAAACCCCAAACTCATGCATAATCATACACAAAGCTCGCGAATGCCGGGTCGTCACGTAACCGGATCCATCCCCTCGATCACGGCCTCGAGGATTTCGGCCGCGCAGTCGATCTCCACTTCGGACACGGTCAGGGGCGGGAGGAGTCTTACCACACGCGCTCCAGCCGGCACGGTCAAAAGCCCCGCTTCCCTCGCCCGCTCAACGACCGGCCCCGCCGCTGCCGTCAGCTCGATCCCCCAGAACAGCCCACGCCCGCGGACTTCCTTCACGAGATCGGGACGGCCGGCGGCGATCCGCTCCAGGTGACCCGACAGTCTCCTCCCCTTCTCTCGAACGCTCTCGAGAAAAGAGGCATCTCCGATCACTCGTACCACGGCGAGCGCCGTCGCTGCGACCAGCGGTCCTCCGCCGAATGTGGTGCCGTGATCCCCCGGCTTCATGACGCCGGCGATCCGGTCGGCCAGGATCACGGCGCCCATGGGCAGCCCACCGGCCAACGGCTTGGCGATACAAAGGAGGTCGGGGACAACCCCACTTTCCTCGTGAGCGAAGAAGGACCCCGTTCGCCCCAGACCGCACTGCACCTCGTCGAAGATCAGGGCGATCTCCCGCTCATCCGCCTGGGTCCTCAGCGTCTTCAGAAGCTCCGAGGGGAGCGGCTTCACCCCCACCTCGCCCTGGATCGGCTCGACGATGACGGCCGCCGTACGCTCCGCGCTGAGCGCCCGATCCATCTGCCGAGGGTCATCGGGATCAACGAACTCCACGCCCGGCATCAGCGGATCGAACGGGGCCCGATACTCTGGTCTGTCCGTCACCGCCAGGCTCCCGAACAGCCTACCGTGGAACGATCCCTTGAGCGCCACGATCCGATGCTTTTCGACCCCTCCGATCGACTTCGCCCATTTTCGCGCGAACTTGAGCGCTCCCTCGACGGACTCGCCGCCCGAGTTGCAGAAGAAGACCCGGTCCAGTCCCGAACGGTCTCGCAGAAACGCGGCGAGATCCGCTGCCGGACGGGTCCGGAAGAGGTTCGAGACATGGATGAGCCCGGTCTCGAGCGCCTTCTCGATCGCATCCCGAACGACCGGGCTCCCGTGCCCGAGCGCGTTCACACCGATCCCGGAAGTGAAGTCGAGGTAGACCCGGTCTCGCTCATCGATCAGCTCGGTTCCCCGGCCTCGAACGAAGACGATGTCCGGCGGTCGATAGACCCCGAGCAGTGGGTCGGAGGATTCGGTCATGGTGGGCTCAAGTCGACGCGGGGGATAGCTCCGACCCCTGGATGCGGGTGCCGGAGCCTCCGCTGAGGAGCGCGGCATCCCCGATGCGTACCTCCACTCCCCGGCTCGCCGCGTCCAGAGCCTGGTTCACCTTCACCAGCATCCCGCCGGCAAGGTCTCCACTGCGAGCGAGCGCCTCGGCCCGCTCGCGATCCAACGTCTCCACCAGGCGACCTCGGGCCAGAACGCCAGGGACGTCGGATAGAAGGAGTAGCCGGTCCGCGTTCACGCCCAGCGCCAAAGGGATGGCGGCTTCATCGGCGTTCACGTTCAGCGGCTGGCCGCCCGGGCCGCTGGACACGGGAGAGATCACGGGTGTGAACCCACCCCGGAGCAGCACCTGGATCGGTCGCGGATCGACCCGTATCACACGTCCCACTTCGCCCAGTCGCTCGGGATCGACGGGCTCGGCCAGGAGAAGTCCTCCATCCTCACCGGAGAGCCCGACGGCGGGTCGCCCTGCACGACTCAGCGCTTCGACCACCCTCTTGTTCACCCACCCCGAGAGGACCATCGCGGTAAGCTGGAGACTGTCCCCCCGGGTCACCCGGAGACCCTCCACCCATTCCACCTCGATTCCGGAGCGGTCGAGCCAGCGGGAGATCTCTGCTCCTCCACCGTGAACGACGACCACGTCTCCGTCGAGCTTGGCGAGCGCCGAGAACGCGGAGTCCTCCGCTCCGCGCTCCAGCCAGGCGCCACCGATCTTGACCACGGTCAGCATCGGATTCCCCGGTCGATGTGCCACCCGAGCATCAGGTTCATGTTCTGCACGGCCTGTCCCGCCGCCCCCTTGCCCAGGTTGTCCAACGCGGCGACGACCGTCACCACCCGAGGCGCCACCCCGTCGACATCGCACGCGCCGAGATCCAGCCGGTCGGTCCCCACCACCTGGGAAAGCCCGGGCAGGCCTTCCTCCAACACTCGGATGGCTCCGGAGCCGCGATAGGCTCCCCTCCAGATCTCCCTGATCCGGCCCGCATCGACGCCTTCGGTCACCGGAACCGTGATGGTTTCCAGAATTCCGCGCGACACCGGAAGGAGGTGCGGTTGGAAGAGAAGCGATGTGTCGGGGAGCAGCGCCCTCATCTCCTTGAGGTGCCGATGTCGGTTTCCCTCACCGTAGGCGCGGAAGTCCCCGGATACCTCCGCAAAGAGCAGGTGGGTCTTGGGTGTGCGCCCCGCCCCGGTGACCCCGGAAGCGGCGTTCACGACCGTGAGACGCGACTGCTCCACAACACCGGCGTCCACGAGCGGTATGAGCGAGCACAGCACGCCGGTCGGGTAGCAGCCTGGGTTCGCAACGACCCGCGCGCTACGGACGGCCTCCCGGTTTCGCTCCGCCAGCCCATAGACGATCTCGGACTCCCGCCCGGAGCCCGGACGGTGATCCGCCGTGAGGTCCACGATCCTCGGACCTCCCTTCAGTCGTTCGACCCACGAGACCGCTTCACCGTGGGGAACACACAGGAACACCACGTCCGCCTCGTCCGCGGCGATCTGGTCCGGGTCGCGGTAGACCACGCCGGACACGGGCGACGCCTTTCCTGCGTTGGAGCGGGACGACGCGTAAGCGACACTCACTCCATCGTGTCGCGACAAGAGCCTCAGGACCTCGAGGCCCGTGTATCCAGCTGCTCCCACGACGCCGGCCGAGACTCGTCCCGTAACCGCAGCGTCCTGTTCTGACTTGGTTTCCATAGGACTATCTAGCTTGTGCGGCACGACCGCGTCAACCGGGAATGTATCTTTATTCATCTACCCGCCGGCCCCCGTTCATACTCAATTCGGCCTCTTCGCCGCGGCGGCTTCCAGGCGGGCCTTCACGCCGGCAGCACGGTCTTCGTCACGCAGCACGATGAGCACGGTGTCGTCTCCTGCGACCGTTCCCAAGACCTCGGGCCATCCCTCCGCGTCGATCGCGAGCCCCACGGCCTGGGCCCCTCCAGTCATCGTACGAACGACCATGAGGTTTCCCGCGCTATCCGCCGAGAGGAAGAGCGTGGGGAGAAGCGCTTCCAGGTGTGGGGTGTGATCTCCAGCGTCGGGCAGTGAGTACCGCGCACCTCCGTCGGAGCCCATCACCTTCACCAGCCTCAGCTCGGTCATGTCTCGTGACAGGGTGGCCTGCGTGACCTCGATGCCCCTCTTCCGAAGGAGCTCGCGGAGCCCTTCCTGACTCGTGACCCGGTGAGTCCTGATCAGATCGAGAATCGTCTCTTTTCGCTCTTTCTTGCCCACCTTCGCCCTCCACCCGGGATCGCGGGTCCTGAAACCTCCGCCGGTCAGTCCACGAACGGAGCCACCCAGGATTTCAGCCGATCGGGCTCCACACCAACACTACGATCGACCTCGCTTCCGGCGGTCATGAGGATCACGGTGGGCACGCTCGCCACCGCAAAGCGTTTCATCAGGACGGTCGCTCTGTCCGCATCCATGAGGAAGACCGGAACTCGGCCCCGCGTCGTCTCCGTGATCTCCTGCAGATACGGCTTCAGCCATTTGCACGGCGCGCACCAATCCGCGGTGAAGACCACGAGGGCCGGACCCTCGAGCGGTCCGATCCGCGACTCGAAGTCGCTCTCGTCCAACGTGTGCATCCATTCGGGGTCCATGGAGTCCTCGTGAGCCATCCGAAGGCTACTCTCGAGCCATCCGAAAGAACTGGAGTTTTGTCTCACGCTGCTCCGTGGTCGCGCGCACCCACTCGCTGCGGAAGAGCAGGAGTGGCCTTTCCGCGCGATCCCTGACCAGCGTGCAGTCATATCCCCCGGCCACCCTGCGGATCTCGGCCTCGGGCCCCGTCACCCAGCGTGCGTCCCGATACGGCATCGGCTCCAGTGTGGCCGTGACCCCGTATTCATGCTCGAGTCTATGCAACAAGACATCGAACTGCAGGGGCCCGACTACACCCACGACCGGGGCGGGACCACTGCCCCCATCGCTGAAGAACACCTGTACCGCGCCCTCCTCGGACAGCTCCAACAGACCCTTGTCCAAATGCTTTCTGCGGAGAGGATCAGGGACCCGCACCTTTGCGAAATGCTCCGGTGAGAAGGAGGGGATCGGATCGAACTCCACCTCGGGAGTGTCGGTCAGTGTATCCCCGATCCTGAGATTTCCGCGATCCAGCACGCCGACTACGTCCCCGGGCCAAGCCGCCTCGATGGCTTCCCGCTCTTGAGCGAAGAACTGCTGAGGGCGGGCCATGCGGATCGACCTTCCGGTCCGGGTGTTCACCACCGTGGCGCCGGCCTCGAATCGACCCGAACAGACTCGGATGAACGCCACCCGATCCCGGTGCTTCGGGTCCATGTTCGCCTGGATCTTGAAAACGAAGCCCGTGAAGTCCTCCCGATCCGGTCGCACCTCTCCCCTGGAGGTAGTCCGTGGGCCGGGTGCAGGAGCGTACCTCAGGAACCATTCGAGGAACGGCTCCACGCCGAAATTGGTCAGGGCGCTCCCGAAGAAGACCGGCGACAGCTCTCCGCGGCGGAAAGCCGCTTCATCGAAAGGAGATCCGGCAGCATCCAGCAGCGCGATCTCGTCCGCCAGCTGATCCCGGGCCGACTTGCCCAGAAGGTCGGCGATGCGGGGATCGTCGAGACCCGCAACCTCCTCCGGAGGCCGGGTCTGTCCGTGGTCGCCTCCTTTCTGGAACAGGTGGATCATTCCCTCGGCGCGGTCGTAGACACCGAGGAAGTTGGTGCCGTCGGTGACGGGCCAGGTCACCGGCGCGCAGCGGATCCCGAGATCGGCCTCGACATCGTCCAGGAGCTGCAGCGGGGGCACGCCAAGCCGGTCGCACTTGTTCACGAAGGTGAAGATGGGGATCCGGCGGAGGTGGCAGACCTCGAACAACTTGCGGGTCTGTTCCTCGACCCCTTTTCGGTTGTCGAGGAGCATCACCGCCGAATCGGCGGCGATCAGCGTGCGGTACGTATCCTCCGAGAAATCCTGGTGGCCCGGGGTATCCAGCAGATTCAAGTTGAACCCGCGATACCTGAACTGCAGGACGCTGGAGGTCACGGAGATGCCCCGCTCCCGCTCCATCTCCATCCAGTCCGACGTGGCGTGCCGCGCCGCACGTCGCGCCTTGACGGATCCGGCGAGATGGATCGCACCCCCATAGAGGAGGAGCTTCTCCGTGAGGGTGGTCTTCCCCGCGTCGGGATGGCTGATGATCGCGAAGGTGCGGCGATGCCCCACCTCTCGCCGCAGCTCCGATTGCTTCGATGAACCCACTCGCTCAGCACCCCTCCGTT
>JAHEKL010000340.1 GCA_024638345.1 Gammaproteobacteria bacterium
GTCAGCGACCTCGGGGGAGCGGTCCAGGCGAAGCTCCACCTCGTTCCACACATCGCGCATGTAATCGAGGTTCGAGGAGTGAAACCGAACGAATTCGAGGAGGTCGTCCTCGGTGACGCCCCTCGCGGCGAGGATGGCCTCGCGGTCGCTGTCGGCGATGCGGGAGCTGTCGGTGTCCAGCGCGGCGACCCGAAGCTCGACGTACGTGTCGATGAACGTCTCCTCTTCGATGAGGCCCTCGGGAGTCGATGACCCGCACCCGACCATGACGGCGGCGAGGAGAATCGGCCAAGGCTTCGAGAGAGTGAGCTTCATGAAGACTTCGGAGGGAACGGGTGGGCCGTCGCAGGGTGGAAACGCTGAACGTGCTATGGTATCCCCTTTAGGTTCCAGGGGTCCGCGTTCCATTGGTAGGAACGCGATTTGCATTCAGCAGTCTACGAGTGAGTCGTACCCTGCAGGTCAAAACCGAGGATCTTTCAATGAAGATGCGCCAGATCGTCGCCTTCCTACTCCTGACCGTCACGGTCGCCTGCGCCGTCAATCCGGCGACGGGCCGTCGCGAGTTGATGCTCGTGAGCGAGTCCCAGGAGATCCAGATGGGGCGAGACTCCGACCCTCAGGTGGTGGCGGCGTACGGTCTGGTGGATGACCCGCAGCTACAGGAGTACGTTTCGGACATCGGCCAGCGGATGGCCAGGATCTCGGAGCGTCCGGACCTGCCGTGGTCTTTCAAGGTCGTCGATGAGTCGGTCGTGAACGCCTTCGCGCTCCCCGGCGGCTTCATCTATGTGACCCGCGGCATCCTTGCCCACTTCAACAATGAAGCGGAGCTGGCTGGCGTGCTGGGCCACGAGATCGGTCACGTGACAGCCCGACATTCGGCGAGTCAGATGAGCCGCCAGCAGCTCCAACAGGTGGCGTTGGTCGGTGGGATGATCGCTTCGGAGAGGTTCCGTGAGTACGGAGGAGTCGCGGCGGCCGGCCTCCAGCTCATGAACCTCTCGTATTCGCGAGACGACGAGCTTCAGTCGGACCGCCTCGGTGTCCGCTACATGAGTCAGACCGGCTATGACGTGGACGAGCTCATCGGCGTCTTCGAGATGCTCGCTACGGTAAGCGGGAGCGCCGAGGGTGCTCGGGCGCCGGAGTGGCAGCTGACGCACCCGTATCCGGAGAATCGCGAGGATCAGATCCGAAACGAGATCGTCACTACGGGCGTCTCTCGAGAAGGCACAGTGGGCCGCGATCGCTACCTCGACATGATCGACGGGCTGGTCTGGGGTCCGAATCCGAGGAACGGCTATTTCGAGGGGTCGCGCTTCTTCCATCCAGACCTGGCTTTCGAGTTGACGTTCCCGGCCGGATGGCAGACCGTCAACCAGACGCAGATGGTGGCTGCCATCTCGCCGCAAGAGAACGCTGTGGTCATGCTGGCGCTGGTGCCGGATGCCACGTCGGCCGACGCGGCCATGGACGACTTCCTCGCAGCCGAAGGTATCCGCGGCGGCAACGTGTCCAGTGGCACGGCGTCGGGAGGCGTCTCCCTCGTGCGGGCGAACTTCGATGTCACGACGGACAACGGTCAGCTCCGAGGCGAAGTCGCCTTCCTCGACTACGGGGGGAATGTGTACCGCATCCTCGGTTACGCGTCGTCGGCCGACTGGTCGCAGTGGGCCACGTCGGTGCGCTCCACCATCGGCAGCTTCGGGGCGGTCACGGACCCGCGCGTTCTCAACGTCCAGCCCCAACGCCTCGACATTGTGACCATCAACCAGCCGATGTCGCTGAACAGCTATATCCAGCAGAACCCCCAGCCCGTGGATGCGGAGGTTCTGGCTCGGCTGAACCGGACGCAGCCGGGAGGGGTGTTGAGCGCCGGAACGCGGCTGAAGGTCGTGGTGGGTGATCGGCCGGGGAACTGACGACGAGGCAGGCTAGCGCTCGCCTTGGGTCGATCAGCGACGTGGTGTGTTGGTAAGGCTTTCAGGAAACCGAGAGCCAGGAATCCAGGACACCACGGTCGGACAGGAATCGCCACTCGGGGAAGGTGTGAGACCACCCAGGGCGGGCGGCGCCATGCGCTCGGGCGGACTCCAACAGAGCCCCCACCAGTTCGTGGTTCCCAAGAGCGGCGTGGATCCGAGCCTGCCATACCATCCACTGCCCTGCGTCGGCGGGGTCGCCCTGCCGTAGAGCCGCAATACGTTGCAGTGCGCTGTCGGGATCTCCGACTCGAGCGTCGATGACCGCCAGGCTACCGTCGAGTTCGACTGCACTGACGACATCGTGTTCGAGGCCCAGCCACGCGGCTCGGGCCTCGTTCCATCGACCTAGCGCGAGGAGGGCCTGGGCGCGTCCGAGGGCCAGCGGACCGGGAAGCTCGGCGGGTCCATAGTCCTCGACGGCCATCTCCAGCCACTCGGTCCCACGGCCGGGATATCCGTGAGCGAGCAACTCGAGCCCCGCCTCGTGGGCCACGCGCGCTGCCAGGAAAGGCTCTCCAGTGGTCCGCGCATCTCGATGCAGGCTCGCCACCGCGTCCACATCGCCGACGGCGGCCACGGACCTCACCTGGTACCGGATTCTCGGACCCACGCGGAGGTCGTCTGCGCGTTCTCGGACGATCTCATGCTCGTCCTCGTGCCTTCCGAGCCGATGCAGATTCACCGTGTGGAGCCAGGTGCGCATAGCGCGAAGAGCCGGGTCTGCCCCGGCCCGTTCGGCCTCATCCAGA
>JAHEKL010000341.1 GCA_024638345.1 Gammaproteobacteria bacterium
GACCTTCTTGATCTCGGGAAGCGATGGCCAAGCCATCGAGAGAGTCGTGATGTCGAGCCCGAGCATGAGGAATGCCCCGAGCGGATTCGACGCCATTTCCCCACAGACGCTCACCTCGATCCCCGCGGCCCGCCCCACGCGCGCCACCTGGTGGAGCTGCCGGACGACCGCCGGATGGAACGGATTGTAAAGGTTCGCGAGCCGGGTGTTCGTGCGGTCCACGGCAAGGGTGTACTGGATCAGGTCGTTGGTCCCGATCGAGAAGAAGTCGCTGTAACGCGCCAGTTCGGCGGCGTCGAGCGCGGCGGCGGGCGTCTCGATCATGACGCCGAGCTTGTAGCCCTTGTTGTAGGCGATCCCCTCCCTGGTCAGCGTCGCTTCCTCCTCATCCAACAGCGCCCGGACCTGCCGAATCTCTTCCACGTCGTTGACGAGGGGCACCATGAGGCGGACGTCCCCGTGCGCCGTGGCCCGGAGGCATGCCCTCAGCTGCGTCCTGAAGAGCTCGGGCTCGTCCAGGCAGACCCGGATCGCGCGCCAGCCGAGGAATGGGTTCTCCTCCTGAGGAATATGGAGGAACATCGGAAACTTGTCCCCCCCGAGGTCGAACGTCCGAAGGTAGACGGACCCACTCGGAAAGGCCTCCGCGACGCTCCGGTACGCCTCGTACTGCTCCTCCTCACCGGGCATCGTGCTTCGGCCGACGACGAGGAACTCGGTACGAAAGAGCCCGACCCCCACGGCACCGTGCTCCTTGGCGCGGTCAGCCTCTGCGGGCAAATCGAGATTCGCCTTCAACTCGACGTACTGTCCATCCAACGTCACGGACTCGAGCGCGGAGATCGTTCCGATCTCCTCTTCCCACTCGGAGAGTCGCTGGCGTCGGTCCACGAAGCTCGCGCGCTCCTTCTCGCCCGGGTCTATCACGACGCGCCCGATCCTTCCGTCGAGCATCAGCTCCTGGCCCTCTTCCGCCTGCTGAGCCACGTCCCCCAGACCGACGACGGTGGGTACTTCGAGTGACCGCGCGAGCATCGCCCAATGCGCGGTCCGCGTGCCCTGATCGGTCGCGATTCCTACGACGTGCTCGAGGTCGAGCTGCACGATGAGACTCGGCGTCAGGTTCACGGCCACGACGATGACCTGTCCCTCCGCGACCGCGAGATCCGTCGGGTCGTGCTGGCCGAGCAGTCGGTGGAGCACCCTGATCATCAGATCCTCGAGGTCGTTCAGCCTGTCGAGGACCATCGGATGCGAGGTCCGGCTCCACATGGCGCGCAGCTCGAGCATTCGGAGCTCGAAGGCCCGCTCGGCGCTCAGCCGGTTCTCGCGGATGTAGCGGATGGTACCGTCGACGACCTCGGGATCCCGCAGCATCATGATCTGAGGGTCGAAGATGCGGGCCTCCACGCGCCCGAGACGGACCTCGGTGGCCGACTTGGTCTCGTTCAGCCTCTCCTCGGCCCACGCCAGTGCCTCGTGGAAGCGCTCGATCTCGGAATCGACATCCTGGTCGGTGATCGAGCGGTGCGGCACGACGGGCACGCCCCACTCGAGCTTGAACACCCGACCGGATGCCATCCCCTCGGATGCTGGCGAGCCGTTCAGAATGATAGGCATCGCGCCCCCTACTCGGTGCGTCGACCGCAGGACGTGCCGGTCATGTCACGGTGTCTCCGAATCCGCGGCCCACAAGGTCGGAAATGGCAGCGACCGCATCCTCGGCGTCCTTTCCGCTTGCAGAAATCCGCACCTGACTCCCCATCTCGGCCGCGAGCATCAGAACACCCATGATGCTCTTGCCGTTGACCTCGAGCCCGTCCTTCTCGAGACGGATCTCAGAGGCGAACGATCCCGCGAGCTTCACGAGGTCGGCCGCCGGCCGAGCGTGCATCCCTGCCGGGTTCACGATCTCTACGGTGCGCTCCACGCTGCCGTTTTCACTCATCGTAGCACTCCGATCACCGAGATAGTCGCGACGGCCGCAACCGTCAGTACCGCAGCAGGTCTCCACGTCCTGTGTCCGCCGAGAAGGCCGGCGACGAAGCCGGCTCCCGCCAGTGCCAGCCACAACGCGCCCGCGTTGGCCAGGCCTCCCTCCCCTCCCAGGACGGCGCCCACGAGGCCCCCGATCAAGAGGGCGAGGGCCGGCTGAAGTCGGTTGGTCCAGCCCGTGAGGTTCGCCACCCCCAGCCGGCCGCCCACCGCCCGGCCAGCGTCCAGTCCCGCGCGAAAACCCCACACCCTCAGTCCGAGATGACCCAGGTTGTACACGACCACGAAGAACGTCACGGCAACCCAGCCGGGAAGCCCGAGCCAATACAGAATAAGGGCGCACGCGGCCACGCTCGGCAACCAGGTGGCCCACACGAGCGCGTCTCCCAGACCGCCCAGCGGTCCCCGTACCGCAGCCTTGAACTTCCGGATCGTCTCTTCGTCCGCCCGCTCGTCCTCGAGACGGATGATCGCTCCGAGCGCCACGCCGGAAAGGTATGGGTGTGCGTTGAAGTGCTCGAGGTGCCGCGCCACCGAAGCGTCCATTTGCTCCGGATCGTGTCCGAACAGACGCCTCAGGGTGGGCAGCATGGCGAAGGCGAAGCCGGAGCCCAGCATCGTGTGGTAGTTCCACGAGCCCTGAATGAGGAACGACCGGGCGAAGGTCGATACGACCGCAGCGCGCGTGAGGCCGCGACTCACAGGAAGCGGGCCCCCACGATGCCCATGGCGATCCCG
>JAHEKL010000342.1 GCA_024638345.1 Gammaproteobacteria bacterium
CATCGTTCTTGATGATCACCGGCGGTCGAACTGGACCCCCTATGTCTTTCGCGCCGACGACTACGGTGAGCGATGGACCCGTCTCGCCGGCGAAGGCGACGTGTGGGGCTATGCGCTATCCATCGCTCAGGATCCGGTCGATTCCGACTTGCTGTTTCTTGGCACCGAGTTCGGCCTCTGGGTTTCCCTGGATGGAGGCTCCGACTGGTTCAAGTGGAAGCATGGCGTCCCGACCGTTGGTGTACGTGATCTGGTCGTTCATCCGCGCGATCACGATCTCGTGATCGGGACGCACGGTCGGGCGGCCTATATTCTCGACGATGTCAGCCCGCTGCGGGGTCTGGACGCTGAGACCCTCAATGCCAGCCTCCACGTATTTCCCGTATCCGACGCCGTGCAGTATCGGAGCCGGCAGACCGGGGCGAGTCGCTTCCCTGGACACGGCGAGTTCCGGGGAGTGACTCGACCGACAGGAGCCATCATCAACGTCGTCGTGAACGGTGAGGACCTGCCCCATCCCGACGAATGGACCGAGCGAGAGCGGCAGCAGGAGACCAGGGCTACTCCGCCGGCAGGCCAGGACGATGAGCCCGCGGAGGAGGGGGAGGAGGCGGGTACCAAGGTCGATCTCGAGATCAAGGATGAGCAGGGAGCGGTCATCCGGGGCTGGGAGGAGGACGTGCATCGAGGCTTGAACCGCATCACGTGGAATCTGCGACGGGACGCGTTTCGCCGTCCCGAAACCGAGCCGACCGCAGGAGGCGATTCGGAGGAGCGGCCGAGCGGAATTCGTGTGATGCCGGGTACGTACACGCTGACCGTCTCATTCGGGGATGATCAACGATCCTCCACGTTTGCCGTGCTTCCGGATCCGCGAGAGGGCGCGACCTCCCGGGATCGACTCGCCAAGTATGAAGTGCTGCTCGAGGCCGGAGCCTTGCGCGAGTCGATCGCCGACGCGATCAGCCTGGTCTATCGGATTCGCGCCGATCTTGACGCGGCTCTGGCCGCCGCGGACCGGGCTGACCCAAAGACCGACGAGGCGGGAAGCGAGGACCCGGCAACAGTGGACAGCAGTCTCGAAGATATGGCGCAAGACATCAGAAAACGTCTCACGGAGATAGAAGAGATGCTGTGGGTTCCGGAGGGCACGAAGGGAATCGTCTATTCCGACGATCGGGCCTGGAACCGTCTCGGCTACGTCATGGGATCCATGCAGTCGTCATGGGACGCCCCGACCCCGGCCCAGCTCGCTTACCTGCGGGAAGCCGAACAGGTGGCTGCAAGCGTTCTCCTCGATCTGGATAGTCTGTATAATGAACAGGTTGATTCGTTCAGGGCAGCAGTCCGCGAGGCGGGCCTCGGGCTCGTTCCGGAGGAAGACCCTCCAAGGGTACCCTGAACCTGATACCCGGTGCGAATGGAAAGGAGGGTCAGTATGGAGGTGAGAGTGCTTCTAAAGGGGCCAGACACCGTACACCCTGTTGTGGTCAGCGTGCCAGATGGAGAGGACCCCTCGCAGCGCCTGGCCTCGGCGATCGCCCAGAACGCTGCGGTGTTCAGCATCGGCACCAGCACGTTCCGCACCGACCTCGTGCTGGCGGTGACCATCCAGGATCCCAGCATGCGAACCTCCTGGTAGGGCAGTCACGAAGAATAGAGATCGATGATCCTCTCGATGGCACGCCGGCACACGCGGCAGAAGTAATCGGTCCGTGTGAACATGATGCAGTCCGTTTCTGATCGATACAGGCCGTGTGCCTCGTACATCGCGCCCTCGAAAGCTCCTACATGACCCGAGTGCTCCATCGCGTGGAGCATCTCGCCCTCGATTCTCCGTTGCTCCTCAAAGAGGGCATCGAAATCGGCCTCCGGCGCCATTGAGTCTATGAGGGCTTGCCGCCGCGCCAGAATCGCCCGTGCGTGCTCCTCGTAGGCCTCCTTCCCCCACGGGGTCGGAACCGGGGTACCGGGGGCGACCAGATCGGCCCACTTCAGGTCCGCAGGATCGAGCAGCGCCGTCACGTTCGGCTCCCAAGGTTCGTGGTGCGTTTCCGCACCCGTCTCGTACGCGACGGGAGAACTGTAGTATTCGTCCGCCAGTCCGGCGAAATGGTGACCGAATTCGTGAACGAAGATGTAATCTGCGAAATCCGTGTCTACGGCGGTCGTCGCCTGGAAGTTGTAGATACCGCCGCCTCCGTATTGCTTCTCGTTCACGAGTATCTCGACAAATTCATAAGGTGCTGCCGCCAGCACGTCTCTCAAACGGCGGTTGTCGAATGTGAGCAGGTAACGTTCGGAACCGAAGATGTTGTACTCCGCGGAAATCGGTGTCCTTCGATGCTGTCCGAGGTGGGGCCTGTTCACCCCGGATTCCGCGCTTGGCAAGTCAATCGCCCACACGTTGAAGTCCGACCGCCGTGCTCTGAACGGCTCGGTCTCGAAAAGGCGCTCGACGAGTCGCGCGACGTCCGCATGGAACTTCTCCGTCTCGTCCGCCGTGTATCCCTCACCGAGCAGAACGAGATCGACCTTTTCGGTCGGCGGGCCATTCTCGAACACCGTCCAAACCCGGCCCTCGGCCGGCGGTGGGGCCGAATTCACGAAACGCGAGTCGGGGTCGACGGGAAGCGACCAGATCTCGCGGAATGCGCCCGCGGCGTCTCTCTTCTTCAGGACGACCCGCACGGGATGCCGTGGCCATGGGAATCGGAGCGAT
>JAHEKL010000076.1 GCA_024638345.1 Gammaproteobacteria bacterium
AAGGTGAGGAGACCGGCGGCGATCCAGGGAAAGAGCCCGACCGTCCCCGTGGGGGCCGTTCTCATCAGCCAGGGAGCTCCAGCACGGGAAGAGCCGAAGCGCGGACGTGGATCTCCACTGCCGGGGTATCCGTCTCCATCAGCTCACCGTCGAGCTCGAAGGACAGCATTCGCCCGTCCAAGGTCTCGAAGCGAAAGTGGGTGCCCTGTATCTCGGTGATCTCCGGCCGCGCGATACCCGCTCCGCGCAGGATGCCCGGAAGGTACCGGAGCACTTTCATCACTCCAAGCCTGGTCGCGTGGAAGAGGTCCAAGAGGCCGTCGGCGGGAGTCGCCCGAGGCGAGAGCATGAAGCCTCCGCCCACGGAAGGCCCGACGGTCACCGCCGCGAGGAGCACCTCTCCCTCCAGCACGACCGGTTCGCCCGACTCGGGCCGGACCGTGACCCTCATGGGGATCGGCTCATAGCCCACGAGGGCCGCGCCCAGCGCACAGAGATACTGAGCGAGACCGGGGAGACGAGCGAAGGACGAGCGACGACGTAGCACTTCCACGTCGATTCCCACGCCCACGAGGTTGACGAAGAGACGCGTCCCGCCCGGCCATCGGACTTCTCCCACGTCGAATCGTCTAGGCACCCCGTCGCACAGTGCCCGTGTAGCGTCCTGTACAGTCGAACCCGACCGAACCATGCGGAAGAAGTCGTTCCCGGTCCCCACCGGGAGAATCGCAATGGGAGGGGGCTCGGCATCCTCGGGCCCGAACCGACCGGACGCCAGCAGCCCTCCAGCCACCTCGTGGATGGTCCCGTCGCCCCCGACCACCAGCAGGCGGGCGGCTTCCTTTCGCGCCACGCCTGCAAGCTCCTGGGCGTGCCCGGGTGCTTCCGTCGTATGGATCACGAAGTCGATCCCCCGGGCCTCGAGTGCTCGCCGAACCCCTGGGATGACCGCTGCCCCTTTGCCGTTGTCAGACTCGGGATTAGCAATGACCCAAAACGACTTCACTCGAGTGACTTAAGGTATAGTCTTAGACAATCGAGAGATGTGAGCACAGTCATTCCTACTCCGGAGAGGACGCCAACCGCGCGGACCGACCGACGATCTCGTGCGGTGCCAGTCCGAAGATCACGGTGCGGTGGGGTGCCGGATCGTGTTCTTCGAGCTCGGGCATGAGCTCGCGCAGCGCAGCCTCCGCCTCTTCGCGAAGCCGTCGATCCTCGGCCCCTCCCCCCTCACCCAGGACGTGGATCCCTCCACGGACGACCACACTGTCCCAATTCCACGTGTCGTGGATCTCGTCCACCTGAAACGCGACCCAACGATTGTGTCTGAGCGTCGCGAGCTTGGCCCCTTCGGAAGTGCGACCGAAGAGCCACCGGTCGCGGTACACGTAGGTGAGAGGCTGGATATCAACCCGATCCTGGAACGAGAATCCCATTCGTCCGACCGTATTCCGTCTCAGGAGGGCCTCGCATTCCTCCCCGCTCATCGCCGAGATCTCGATTCGCCCCTTAGCCACCCTCGTCCTCCCTCCTTCGGGTCACCAGAAGCGGAACTCGGGCACCGCGCACGAGCTTGTCGGCGACGCTGCCGAGGAAGAGACGGGCGACGCCTCCTCTCCCGTGGGTCGAAAGCGCGATCAGGCCCACATCCATGTCCTGCGAGAAGCTCAAGAGCCCCTGCGCCGGATCCTCCGCCCCGATGACGCGAGTTACGATCAGACCCATCCCCGCGACCTCCGCACGCGCACCCACGCTTTTCAGGTAGGTCTCGGCTCGCTCGCGCTGCTGCTCCCGGAACGTTTCCTCTGAGATCAGGTGCGGAAGGTAGACACCGGGGAGGGAGATGGTGTCGTCCACGACCGCGGCGAGCGTTACACGCGCCCCACCGTCCTTGGGAACGATCGAGGCCAGGATGTCCAGAACCCCTTCAGCAGCCTCGGAGCCGTCCAAGGGCACCAGAACGTGACGGATCTCGCCGATGTCCCACTCCGCCCCGTCTTCCTCGGGTCGCGGAAGGAGAAGAATCGGACGCTCGATCCGGCGCAGAAGCTGGTCCGCGATGCTCCCGAGCCAGGCCCGCTGGAACGCGCCCCGCCCGTGGGTAGTGAGGACCACCAGGTCGACGTCGAGGTCCGCTGCGGCCTGCTGCACGGCTCGGCTTACGCGACCGACCCGCACCTCCGTTCTGAGGGTCACGCCGCCGGCCCGCTCCTTCAACTTGGAGGCGGCTTCCTCGATGTACGAGCGAACCCTGGCCTCCTCATCCTCGATGAAGCGTGCCAGCAGGACCTCGTCCGCGTATCCCATGGGCACGGGCGGTGCATTCGAGACGACCGATACCAGGTGCAGCTCTGCGTCGTGCGACCGGGCCAAAGCCAGTGCGGGTCCAAAGGCCGACTCTGCGAACTCGGAGCCGTCCAAGGGCACGAGAATCCGATCCATGGGTCCATCCTTGTTCGAGACGCGCTATGACTTAGCCGATCTTCTCGCCGGACGCTACGGCCGGCTCGACGGGGCGACCGAGTGCCAGAACCCAGGCTCGCGCGAACCGTTCCGGTGCGCGTCGGACGGAACCGGGGAACCCGCGGGGCGATCCGCCCTTATTAGGGAGTGAAAGACGGACACATCACTCTCCCAGGGTCCCAATGAGAACCGCTCTCGTCCCTCTCGTTCTGAGCGTCCTGCTGGGCGCCGGGTGGTCGGCCGATCCAGCGGTCGGTCTATTCCCGCGCGCGGCCGTCATCGAGGGTGTCGTGTTGGAGCCCTCGGGCGAGCCGGTCGTGGCTGCCCGAGTCGAGCTCTGGTCGGGAGCACGGATCCTCGCGGCCGACCAGACGGACTCCGACGGCCGCTTCCGTCTCGAGACTCCGGGCGACTGGGCCCCGGGATGGCAGGTGCGCGCGCAGCGCCTCGGCTTCCAGCCGACCGAGCTGGACCTCGCAGCGGGCGACACGGAGCTGGAGGTCCGACTGGCCCCCGCTCCCCTCCCCCTTCCCGGCTTCGAGGTCGTGGGTGATCGAGACATCTGTGCGGCCGGGGACGACGGAAACGCGCGCGACATCTGGCGGGCCGCGGCGACGAGACATTCGGGCGGCTTGGATACCCTAGGGGTCGCAAGCTACACCCGCGTGCGTACGGACACGCTTGCCGGTCAGGGGTCGGCCGGTTCCGGCGTGGACGGGGCGACCCCGGGGCAGAGGGCTTCCGCCCCCCTGCTCCGCATGGGCTGGAATCGGCGGGTCGACCGAGAGGGATACGCATTCCCGGTTCGACGCACGGACAGCGGCGGCTCCTACGACTCCTGGGGATACCCGCCGCTCGAGGCGGACTTCTCGTCGCACTTCGCGGGCGAGCTGTTCGGAGAGCTTCACGACTTCCAGCTGGAGGTCTCGGACGACGACGGCTGGGTCCTACATTTCTGCGCTCGCGATCAGGACGATCCGTACCTCGACGGGGTCCTGGAGGTAGGTCCGGATACGCTGATTCAGCGAGCGGAGTGGAGATTCTACACCGAGGAGCCCGACGAGGCTGCCGGCGGCTGGGCGCGCTTCCCGCCCGCCACCGAGCGCATCGCGGCACCCCCGCTGCTTCCGATCGAAAGTGTGGTTTGGAAGACTCTGCCCAATGGCGAAATCGTACGCACAGCCCAGTGGTACGAAGGCTGGACCCTGGCTCAGGGGGATTCCGTGCCCTTCCTCCCGGTTCGTCCCTAGGAGCCCTCGACCCGGGCGATCGCGTCGATCTCCACCGCCACTCCTTTGGGTAACCCCGCAGCCTGGACCGTCGCCCTCGCCGGCCGGTGCTCCGTAAAGTACTCGGCGTATACCGCGTTCATCGCTGCGAAGTCGGTCATCTGAGAAAGGTACACGGTCGTCTTGACCACCGTGGTCAGGCCACCGCCTCCCGCTTCGAGCACCGCTGCGAGGTTGTCGAGAACGCGGCGCGTTTGCTCGGTCACCCCTCCAGCGACCACCTCGCCCGAGCTCGGGTCGAGAGGGATCTGACCCGAGGCGAAGATCCAATCCCCGGTCACGACCGCTTGCGAATAGGGGCCAATGGCCGTCGGCGCCTCGGAAGTCGAGATCGATCTCATGTCGGGCATGGCCTCCCCTCCCTCTCAGAAAATCCGGAGGTTGATGTAGCGGTTCGGGTTCTCCCGGATGTCCCTTGCCAATTGAGCGATCTCGTTCAGAGCCTCGTCCAGGCTCTCGTAGAGGGCTTCGTCCTCGGTGAGCCGACCCAGGGTTCCCTGTCCCTGCTCGATCCTCTGAAGGATCACCTCCAACGACCCGGAGGCCTGGGCGAGCCTGGCGCTCGCGGTCTGCAGCTGCGCAATCGTGCTGTCGGCTCTGGCCAGACTTCGGTCCAGCTCCTCCCGCTGGGCGAGGTCCTCCACCCGGGTCGCGGAGCGCGCCAGAGAAGCCGAGAGCTCCGCGAGCTCGCCCTTCTGCTCCTCGGTGATCTCCGAGAGGTTCCCGAGCACCTGTTCGAGCTCGCCGATCGACGAGTGCAGCGAGGTCACGGCCGTGTCGGCCATCAGGGCCCGCACCCTCTCCATCGTGGACCGCGCTTCCTCGCCAAGCGTATCGGCCATGCCCATAACACCCTCGATCGACTGACCGGGCATGATCTGTCCCGGCTCGATCGGAGTGTCCGAGTCCCCGCGAATCACGCTTACGGTCCGCCCCCCCAGCAGATCCAGGCTGCCGAGCTCAGTACGGGAGTCGGAGGGGATCTCCCACTCACCCTCGATCTCCAGTGTGATGAGCACGCCGCTGGGGCTCAAGTCGAACTGGTGCACGCGACCGATGTTCACGCCACGCATCTGCACGGGATCACCCCTCCTGATCCCTCCCGCGTCCGTCACTTCCGTGGCCACCAGGTATCGTCCCCGAAAGGTGGCGGGATCGGTCATCAGAAACAGGACGAACGCAAACGCCAGCGCTCCGAGCAGCACGAACAGTCCGACCCGAACCTCTCGGCCACCCGCGATCGGGGGTGCGGCCCGGTCCAGCTCCCGGTCGTCCGGGCCAGCACCGCGACCCTCCAACCTCTCCATGGCGCTCATCAGTACCGCACCTCCGCCAGGGCCGCTTCCGCCGCGGCGCGGTCGATGAAGGCGCGCACGACGGTGTCCTGTGACTCGCGGAACGCCTCGGGGGTGCCCAGAAACCGGAGGGACCCGCTGTCGAGCATCGCGACCCGATCACACATCGCGAGGCCGCCCTCGATGTCGTGGGTCACGATGACGGACGTGACGTTGAGCTGATCGGACAGACGGTTGATCAACCGCTCCACGGCCGCCGTATTCACTGGATCCAGACCGGTGGTGGGCTCGTCCCATAGAAGGATTCGCGGGCGCCCCACCACTGCGCGGGCGATCCCCACCCGCTTCTTCATCCCTCCCGAGAGCTCCGCCGGGATCTTGGACAGGACTTCGCGAGGCTCCAGATTGGTCAGCTCGAGTGCCTCCCAGATCTTCCGCGTGGTCTCCCGTCGGGAGAGTCGCTTCAACTCGTCTTCCGGGATGCCCATCTCGACGTTCTCGTATACGCTCAGCGAGTCGAAGAGGGCCGCGTACTGGAACACGTAGCCGACCTTCTTGCGAATGCTCTGAAGTGTCTTGCGACCGCCATAATAGGCGGATTCGCCTTCCACCCGGACGTCCCCCCGGTCCAGCTCGATGAGCCCGATGGTGGTCTTGAGCAGCACGCTCTTCCCGGTGCCCGACGGGCCGAAGATCCCGAGCATCTCCCCCTCGTAGACCTCCAGATCGACGCCCTCGAGAACGGGGGAGTCGAACGCCTTCCACACGTCTCGGTACTCGATGGTGCTCATTGCAGGAAGAGCGGCGGGAACAGGGCGTCCAAGATGAGGACCGTCAGCGTCATGAACATGACCGAGGCGGTCGTCGTGCGACCGACTCCCGCGGCTCCGCCGCCCGTTCGGAATCCCATGTGAATCGCGATCACGGGGATGGCGAAACCGAAGGTGACCGCCTTCATGAACGAGTAGAAGAGGTCCCAGCTGTGCCAGAACAGCCGGGCACCGTAGAGGAACGACTCCGGTCCCAACCCGGCAGTGAGCTCTGCCGAGATCATCCCGGATACGATCCCGATCACGTTCGCGATCCCCACGAGCATCGGAACGACGATCACCCCCGCGAGGATTCTGGGAGCGGCCAGGACAGCGATGGGATCCCGACCCACGGCGTGGAACGCCTCGATCTGCTCGGACACCTTCATGGTACCGAGCTCGGCAGTGATTCGGGCCCCGACCCGGCCTACCAGAACGATCGCCGTAAGCACGGGTCCGAGCTCGAGTACGACGCTCGCCACCACCACGCTGCCCAGAATGTAGAGTGGGATGTTCCCTTGGAACTGGTACCCTCCCTGCTGACTCGTCACGATGCCGGCCAGCACGGCCGTCACGATCACGATGGGGATGCTCTGCACTCCCATCACATAGATCTGCTGCAGAACCGAACGAAGCGAAACCTGCAGAGTGACGGTCGCCCTCGCGGTTCGCGCGAGCAGAAACCAGATTTCGCCCGCGTGTTCGGCGATGCCCTCCAGTCCTCGTCCGAGTGCAGCCAGCGGTCGAAGAAATAGCGCTGGAGCCGAGGCGCCGATGGATGCCATGAGCAGATCGCCGCAGCGATGGCTGAAGACAGAGGAGAGATGGCGGTCGCCAGGGCCGGACGACCGAGGCAGCAACAGGCAGTAGTCTCTACAAAAGCCGAGGGGGATGCAACCCGGAGGAAACGCCCATCCCGCCGTGGACCGAACCCATTTCCCGCGGGTAGGGGCTCCGGACGTGAGAGACGCCGCGGGCCGACCCGCGTGCCGAGGACGCGAGCATCTGAACGGAGAGATCTCAATGCCGGTGAGACGGGCCAACGCGGAGTGGAAGGGGGACCTGACGAGCGGAACCGGAACCCTTTCGACCGAGAGCGGGGCGGTACAAGGACGCTATTCCTTTTCATCTCGTTTCGAGGAGGGTGAGGGCACGAATCCGGAGGAGCTGATCGGTGCGGCGCACGCGGGCTGCTTCTCGATGGCCCTCGCCGCCGGGCTGAGCCGTTCGGGACATACACCGGACTCGGTCGAGACCGAGGCGAGCGTCCATCTCACCAAGGGCGATGCGGGGTTCTCGATCACGAGGATCGATCTGAACACCGTCGTTCACGTAGAAGGGATCGATGACGCGACGTTCCAGGAGCATGCCGAGGCAGCCAAGAAGGGATGCCCGGTCTCGGGTGCGTTGTCAGCGATCGAAATCCGTCTCGAGGCTCGACTGGCCTGACCTTTTTTGAGAGGCCTGAGCAGCACCGAGATTCGATTCGGGTGAGATGACCACTCTCTTCTGGGTCCTGGGGCTTTCCCTGGGGACCTCCTTCGTCTGCTCCATCCTCGAAGCGGTCCTCCTGTCCCTCAACTACTCGTACGTCGCCCTCCTGCGAGAAGACGGGAAGCGCGCGGGCGAGTATCTCTACCGCATGCAGAGCCGGATCGACGAGCCGATCTCCGCGATCCTCACGCTGAACACGATCGCCAACACGGTCGGCGCGGCCGTAGGCGGGGGTCTGGCCCTCCGTCAGTTCGGGCAAGAGGGAATCGCCCTCTTTTCGGGCGGGTTTACGCTGGCCGTCTTGCTCTTCTCCGAGATCATCCCGAAGACGGTGGGCGCGACCCACTGGAAGACGCTGGGGGTTCCTGCGGCCTACGTGCTGCGTGGGCTGATCATCGTCATGAAGCCGGTCCTGATCCCGCTCTCGCTCTTCGCCAGGCTCATCGCACGAAGCAGCTCCGACACATCTACCGTGAGTCGAAGCGAGCTCGAAGTATTGGCGGAGATCGGCCGCCGCGAGGGGACGCTCCGGGAAGAGGAAACCAGGATCGTCACCAATCTCATGAACCTGAACAAGGTGGTCGTCGCAGAGGTCATGACGCCCCGGACGGATGTCGTGGCCGTCTCCGCGGATTCGACGATCGAGGAGGCGAAGGATCTCATGCTCGACCAGGGGCACCTTCGGCTTCCTGTCTACGACGAGAGCCTGGACAAGATCCTCGGCATCATACTCGCTCGTGACCTGTGGCGAGCGGACCGGGACGGAGTCGGATCTCTGCGAGAGATCATCCGTCCGGTCTCCTACGCGCCCGCCGGAAAGCCGGTGGAGCAGCTGATCCTCGAGATGAGAGGGACCCGCAGCAAGATGGTCATCGTGGTCGACGAGTTCGGTGGCACCGCCGGGATCGCGACCCTGGAGGACCTGATCGAGGAGATCGTCGGTGAGATCCAGGACGAGCACGAGGGGGATGAGCCCCTCGCCTTCCAAGAAGTCGGAAAAGGCGTTACGCGAATCTGGGGTGGCGTGTCGCTCCGTGAGGCGAACGAGCGCTTGGAGATCAGCTTGCCCGAGGACCAATTCGACACCATCGGTGGTTACGTGTTCGGCTCCTTGAACCGAATCCCCATGGTCGGAGACGAGGTGACCATCGAGGGAGGCATGCTTCGGGTGGTCCGGATGAAAGGTCGGAGGGTGGAGTACCTTCGGTTCCTTCCGGAGCGGGTCGTTCCGAAGCCGAAGAAGGTCTGACGCCCGAGCTCAGGGGAGATCTTTCTGCGGGTCCGTGACGGGACCGTCCGCCTCCCCTCCCGAGTCTTCGCCTCCTCCCTGCCCCTCGCTTTCGCCCCGATTCCTCACGTCCTCCAGGATGAAGGACACGGCGAGGAACACCGCCCCGCACGTAATGGCCGAGTCCGCGACGTTGAAGATCGGCCAGTCCATGAAACCCAGATCGATCGGTCCAATGAAGTCGACGACGCCTCGATCCCAACGGATCCGATCGTAGAGGTTCCCTAGCGCACCCCCGAGAATCAAAGCCGCAGCGACCGCTCGCCCCCCTTCCCCAGGGCCCGCCTGTCGGATGAGCACGACCAGGAACCCGATCGCGAATAGGGTCACGGGGATGAAGATCCACCGCGGATCGCTTCCGAGCGAAAGCCCGAATGCGGCTCCTCGATTGAAGGTCAGGTTGATGGGAACCCATCCTCCGAGGAGTTCGAGGGAACGCCCGCCCGACAGGGCCTCGAGTGCCCAGTGCTTGGTCACCAGGTCCAGGCACACGACGCCGCCCACCAGGGCCGCCATCACCAGCTTCATCTTCGTCGACATTGGATTTCGAGGGTCCCCCAGGGTCCGTCTCACCTACCCGCGCGTGGCTTCGCTCGGCCTCGGCCGAAAGTTCAGCGAAGGGGGGTCGGGGCGCCACCCTTCGACTCGGGCCGATCTCGACATGGAAGGGCACAGCGAGTGAGCGGAGACTTCTCTCCCGTCCCTCGATCCGAAGGCCGGAATGTCGATCGGAGGCCGCCGCTGACCTCGTACCCAGGAGGAATGATGACCCGACTGACCCAACGGGAATCCGCTCAGCTGGTCGGCGGAGGTTTCTGGGGAGGCCTGGCCTGTGGACTCGCGCTCACGAGCGCATTCGTCTCCGTCACGAGTCCGGATCCGTTCAGCAAGATCGCTCTCCTCACCTATGGCGGTGGTCTTATCGGTTGCGCGAATGCGTTCTGAACGGGATCGGGACGCACTCGGCTCACAAGCCGACCAACCGACCGAGGGGCATCGAGATGAGTGAGCTTTCTGAAGGGGATATGGCGGTGCTAGCCGGGGGGAGTTGGACCTGGTGCGGGATCGCAGTGGGCATGACGATCGGCGCCTCGCTCATGTACGGAGGCATCGGGTTCGCAGTCACGGTGAACAAGGCGTTCGTGGCCTGTGTCGTACCCGCGGTGATGTGAGGCCGAGGATCGGCGTCGCTCATGTACTGGATGCTCATGATGCGGTGGAGGGCGGTGGCGTCCGCCCGGGCGCTCCGGCGCGAAGCGATCGAAACGCTCCAGGGGCGACTCATGCTCCTCACGCTTCTGGTCGCGATACCGGGCGCCGTGGAGCTCGTGGGAAACGCCGAAGCGTTCAGCGGTCCCGTCTCCTCGGGTGGGGACCCCGGGCTCGGAGCGCTCGTCCTCGCCGAGTTGGCTCTCGCGTTGTGCTTCATGGTCATGGTTCCCAGCCGGATCGTCAGGACGGTGGTGGTGGACAGGTTGGACGAGCCACTGGGGGCGCACCCTTCGTTCCTGGCTGACCTGCTTTCGCTTCAGGTCATCGCCGTGATCGTGGGGAGCTCGGCCTTTCTCTGGGTCTTCTTCCATCTCTTTCACGGCTGGGCGCTCGCCTCTCAATTCAACGCGGCCGGGCTGCGAGTGCTCGTGCACTGGGTCTCCGCAAACGGACAGTTCGTGGTCGCCGGCGCGTTCCTCTTCGCAGTCGTACGGCGGATGCTGCCGCTCTGCTCTTCGGTCGATGACGTGGAGCGGCTTCAGGCAGTCTCGCTGGTACTCTTTCTCGCAACGTTTCCCCTATTCGCCGTGCTCCCGGAGGCCGTCTCGGCGCTTCGTCCCGACTGGCTCGGGGCCGTGGGATCGCTCGCGTCGCACGCGTGGTTCGCACTCCTGCCTCAGCTGGCCATCCAGGAGGCGATTCACGACCGGCGACCAGAGGTCGCCCTGATCTGGGGTGTGCTTCTGGGCGTCGGCGTCCTTCTGGCGGTTCGATCACTGCTCGCCTGGCGCGCGGTAGCCCTCCTCGAGCTCGACCGAGCGGGACTCCG
>JAHEKL010000343.1 GCA_024638345.1 Gammaproteobacteria bacterium
CGGAAGGTGGCGGTTCGGCTCGAACCCGCCTCCAGCACGCCCGGCGCTACATCGCGCCTGTCTGACCAGTCTGACGGAGGCAAGGCGCAACGGTGAACGGCAAGAAGACCGCTAGCGTAGCGCTCTTCGCGATCGTCCTCTTCGGTTGCGGAGGAGGTGACGGGGTCACCGACATCCCCGGCCTTGCCCGAGGCCGAGTCGTCTTCTCCCACACACCTATCGATCTTTCGGGTGTGACCTCGTTCGTGCCCATGGGTGAAGCGAACGTGATGCCTAAGGACCACGGCGGTTTTCCCCTCCTCGCCCCGGCCTTCCCGGCGAGCGTACCCGTCTTCGCTGTAGCGGGAGGGACGATCGTCGTGGCCCAGCGGGGCACCAGGGGTGTGGAAGGCAACACCTACGACGACTGGGGCCTGCAGATCCAGCACAGCACCACGATCCGGGCGAACTATGGACACGTCACCCGGCTCCACCCCGATCTCATGGACCGACTCGGAGGTCAGCCCGCGGACGAGCGGGGACGGAACGTCCGTGTGCCCGTGGAAGCGGGGGACACGATCGGATGGGTGGGTCCACACGGGGCCATGGACTTCAGCGTGACGGACCGAGACCTGAACCTGAGCTTCCTCAACCCCTCCCGTTACCCCGACGGACACATCTACTCCGCAGATATCTTCGACTACTTCGACGAACCGCTGAAGACCGAGATGCTTTCGGTCGCGATCCGGGAGCTACCACCCTACGGCGGCAAGGTCGACTACGATGTGGAGGGAAGAATCTCCGGGAATTGGTTCCAAGAAGGGACGACCTCGTTCATCCAATGGAGCCGTCAACTGGCCATCGTCTATGATCACATCTACGGCGACCAGATCTTCATCTCGGATGGAAGCCCAATGAGGGACGTGCCCGGCTTCGAGGACCCAGGCCGTCCTGATATCTGGTGGGTGCGGGGAAACGAGCCCCGTCCCGAGACCGTCGGCGTGGGGGACGGCATCCTCAAGTACGAGCTAGTAACACCGGCCCCGATACCGGACGAATCCAAGCTGACGCTCGGGGTCATGCTCGTGGAGATGACGGAGGCCGGATCGATCCGAGTGGAGGTGTTCAAGGGCGTGGAAGATGCCAACGAGTTCACCCCCGCGGCCAAGGTCTACGTGCGCTGACGCCGCCGACCTAAAAGGGGTTGGGTCGCCCTCGGTTAGGGCGGGCGGCGATCGAATCAGGGGGCGCGACCGTCGCCCTCAGACCTTCCAATATTTGGGCCTCCAGGCGCCCGGTCGTGACGCAGTTGGGGATTCGAGCCCCGGCGGGTACCGCGGGCGGATCCACCGAGACCGACACTTCGGAGCGAATGCGGGTCGAGGAGCCGGACTCAGCGAGCCGCGTCTGGACGCTCATCGTGGCGAGCCCATCTACAGACTGGAAACTCGGCCAACCACCGCCGTCGGTTCGCTCCGAGGTCGGGAGAGACGAACAGCGGACGAAGGGCTCGTTTCTGCCTCCGACGATACCACTACGGACCTGGACCGTACGGACACTGGAGATCGTTCGAGAGGCGCGTTCCGCCGCATCGATCGGCTGGAGATTCAGGAACCCGTAGACACGAGGCAGCGCGTCCCACACCACGTCGATCGGTGCATCGATCGTCTCCTCCACGACGCCTTCGGGACCAGGGTCGTCCCAGGGATTGGCTGCGGAGCAGGCGACCGTAGAAGCAGCGACGAGGGAAAGGGCCGGGCCAGCGGCGCGGATCCAACGTCTGTGGATCATGAGCGGTGCTACCCGAACCACCTTTCCGCGGGTCCGCCGCAAGACGCTGCCTGCCCGCAATCGCTGAGCGTTTCCAGGACGGATCGTGCGCAATGGATCGTCGTGAAACACTGAGAACGGATCGGCAGCAGGAGGGGGCGTCTCGTAATTTGCTGTGACTAAGTGGTTTACGGAGAAGGCCACACCTGGCACTCAAGATGCACGCTACACGAGCGTTGCACCGACCTCGCGACGCGTGCGGCGGTCGAACGCGGACTCGAACATCATTGGAGGTCCAAGTGGGAAGCCTTGCCATCACTCTCTTCATCGTCGCGATCATCGCAGCCGTCCTGGGATTCGGCGGAATCGCCGGAACGGCGGCCGGCCTCGCCAAAGTCGCCTTCTTCGTCTTCTTGGTTCTGGCGGTGCTATCCTTCCTGACGGGGCGCCGGACCGTTTGACCACCCGAGGGGCGAGTGCCTCCAAATGAAATGACAGGAATGCGACGAATGGCCGAACCGGATTTGGACGTGGGTAGGCTGCTGCATGATTTGAGAAACCCCCTTGCGGCGGTCTACACGGCCATCTCGGTGCTCATGGAGCTGCCCGATGAAACGCCACTCTCGGCGGTGCGCGGGCAGCTCCGTCTGGCGCAGTCCGCAGTGACGAAGGGGAGCGAGCTGATCGAGACCGCTCAGGACCAGCTGGAAGACGACTCGGCCGACTGAGATCGACTCGGCCCGCGCGGTCCTCCTCGCGACTGAAGCCCGGCACGCGCGGGCGTGGACCCGTGCCCCGGCTCATCCGATATTGTCAGTCCGACAAAAAACGCGCTCGGCGCGCATCCCGCGACGGAGCCCCCGAATGACCGAGCCGGCTGACTCCATTCCAAAACTCCGCATCATGGTCGTCGACGACGACCCGCTCATCCGCGAGTCCGTG
>JAHEKL010000344.1 GCA_024638345.1 Gammaproteobacteria bacterium
AGAGCTCCGGGAGCGCGGACTCGGGGTGCTGATTACCGACCACAACGTGCGCGAGACCCTCTCGATTACGGACCGCGCCTACCTGATGTTCAATGGTCAAATTCACATCGAGGGACCGGCTCAGAAGTTGGTCGAGGACCCGGAGGCGCGGAAGATGTACCTGGGGCTCGACTTCGAGCTCTAGCCCCCACGCATCTTCCTCGCGCTTCGTGCGCCTCCTGCAAGGGGTGTGCCGTGTGAACCGCGTACGCTATCTTACATGCGGCAGGGCCTGCGGGCCGGCGTAAAGACAGAACGGAGCGGTCGAACGACACATGGCCAATTTCAGGCGAGGGCTCTCACAAAGCCTCGGCATGCGGCAGGAACTCAAGATCAATCCACGCCTGTATCAGGCGATGGATTTGCTCTATATGCCTCTGCTGGATCTGCAGGCGCACCTGAAGCAGGAGGTGCTGGTCAATCCGTTCCTCGAGTTCACGGAGATGGCCGAGGAAGAACTCCCGGAAGAGCAGCCGGAAGAGGAAGAAGACGAGGACGAGGTCGACTGGGAGGAGATACTCCTGAATGGGTTCGACGCCGGGGGGCGGCGAAGTCAGTTCGAGGACAAAGAGCACTATATGCCGACACCGGCTGCTCCGCCCGACCTGTGGGAGCACCTGCGTGAGCAGCTCAATCTCTTGACGCTGGGGCCGCGCGAGTTCGCGCTCGGCGAAGAGATCATTGGCAATATCGACCGGGAGGGGTTGCTGGCCTGCACCCTCGATGAGGTCGTTGAAGCGGCCAACACGTGGCTGGCTGGAAGCGAGCCCGAGTTGTGGGCCGAGATGGAGCCCTTCACGCTCGAGGAGGCCGAGGCCGTACTCGCCGTCATTCAGGGATTCTATCCGTCAGGGGTGGGCGCCCGGGATCTTCGCGAGACCCTGCTCATCCAGTTGAGGGACCGGAAGGACGAAGAGACCCTGGCCTTCCGGATCGTCCGGGACCACTTCGAGCAGTTGGTGAACCATCGATGGAGCGAGCTTTCCAAGGAGCACGGTATTTCGCCGGCGGACGTGCAGAGCGCCGCCGACTCGATCGCGAAGCTCGATCCGAAGCCTGGCCTGAAGTACGCCGACATGAGCGAGAACTACGTCATACCGGACCTGGCGGTTGAGAAGGTCGATGGCGAGTACTTCGTGTTTCACAACGACTCGTCGCTGCCGCGGCTCAAGCTGTCGCGGTCCTATCGCGAGGTGGCCCAGGATCGGAACCAGTTCCAGGGCGAGAACAAAGCGTTCATCTCGAAGAAGCTGAACAGCGCCCAGTGGATGATCCAGGCCATCGAGCAACGGCGTCAAACGATGCTGAAGGTGATGGGGTTCATCGTGGATCGTCAGCGTGAGTTCTTCGAGAAGGGAGTCGAGCACCTCCGGCCTTTGACGCTTCGGGAAGTTGCGGAGCACATCGACATGCACGAGTCGACGGTGTCGCGTGTGACGAACGACAAGTACGTCCAAACCCCGCGCGGAGTTCTGCCCCTCAAGTTCTTCTTCTCCTCGGGCCTTTCGACCGACTACGGTGAGGATGTATCGGCCCGGGGCATTCGAGCCCGGATCCAGAAGCTGGTGGCCGATGAAGATTCGAAGAAGCCCCTGACCGACCAGGCCATCGTCGACGTCTTGAAGAAGGAGGGCGTCCAGATCGCCCGGCGAACGGTCGCGAAGTACAGGGATCAGCTCGGAATTCTGTCGGCGAGGATGCGTAAGCGAGTATGACCGAGTCCGGGTTGTCCGCCGCCGACCCCCTCCCGCCGATCTCCAGACGCTTCTCGGTAATCGTCCCCGCCTTCAACGAGGCGGAGAGCATGCCGGATCTGTTTCGTGAGCTTGCCGCCACGTTCGATCGTTTCCAGTTGGACGGGGACATCCTTCTCGTAGACGACGGTTCGACGGATGGAACGTCTGACGCGGCGGCATCGTCCGCGTCTGCGGCCGGCCTGGCAGCGCGCACCGTGATCCTGAGGCATCGGGTCAACAAGGGTAAGACCGCGGCGCTGATGACCGCTGTGCGATCCGGCGACGCGCAGCGCCTGGTCCTGTTTGACGCTGATTTGCAGCACGCGACCGACGAGATCCCTCGCTTCCTGACTGCCCTGGACGAGGGTTATGACCTGGTGGCTGGACGTAAGATCGGCGACTATCCGAAACGCGTGGTATCGGGAATCTACAACGGTCTTTCGCGGGCTATCTTTCGGGTGCCGGTTCGGGACCTGAATTCGATGAAGGCTTTTCGTCGCGAAGTCGTGGACGAGATCCACCTCCGTGAGGATTGGCACCGCTATCTAATCGTACTGGCGCACGACCGCGGGTTCCGGATCGGCGAGATCGACATCGACCTTCTCCCAAGGCGCCACGGCGTGTCCAAGTACGGCGGACAGGGAAGGGTCGTGATAGGGCTTCTCGACCTCGTATCCGTGTGGTTTCAACTCGTGTTCAGCCGCAAACCGATGCTCTTCTTCGGGCTGACGGGTCTCTTTCTGGCCGGAGTCGGAGTGCTCGTTGGCATCGCGGCTCTCGTCCTTCGCTATGCCCTCGGTACGGGTTTCAGGCCGCTGCTCACTCTCGTTGTGTTCCTCGTGCTTCTCGGAGGCCTGCTGTTCGTCGCAGGTCTCGTGGCCGAACTGATTGCGGGGCTCCGGGCCGAGG
>JAHEKL010000345.1 GCA_024638345.1 Gammaproteobacteria bacterium
CTTTGAAATCCGAGCGCCCAACACCGGGGCCACCGTCGGTTTGATCGCTGGAATTGTCGCGGTAACGCTCGCTGCGGCGTATATCGTCGCGTCCGTCGAGATCGGCAAATCCAAGCAGTAGAGGCCTGCCGGGGCGCGGGTGAAGGAAATCCCCCACACCCGAACGCGGGTGTTCTCTGACAAGACAGGTCGGACCCGCTCCTCGTACCATTGGAGTCAAGTGGAAGGTCTCCGTCCGCTGTAGCCGGATGTACTGCCTGGAAGCTGAGGCCGATGCCACAACAGGCCATTCGTCTGATCGTGATATTCGCGCTGGTCGCAGCCGCCTTCGTGGCCGCGCGGAGCTTTCTCATCCCTGACACATTTGGAGACGAGGGCCCGTACCGAGCAGCCGCGCTGACGACGATCGTCGACCGTGAGATTAAGTACGCGGGCCACCAGAAGTGCACGGGCTGCCATCGCGGGATCGCCGAACAGCGCTCCGCCTCCCATCACCACGGCGTCGTGTGCGAGGTCTGCCACGGTCCCGCTGCAGACCATGCCGCGGCCCCTCTCGATGTGAAGCCTCCAGCACCTCGCGAGCGCGGCTTCTGTCCACTCTGTCATGGGTACGACCCATCCCGCCCGACCGGCTTCCCGCAGGTGAACCCGGTAGCGCACAACCCACTCATCCCGTGCATGTCGTGCCACGACCCGCACGCCCCGGAGCCGCCGACGATTCCGGAGGAGTGTGGCGCGTGTCACGGGCAGATCGCCCGACAGAAGAGCGTATCACACCACGCGACCCTGCCCTGCACGACCTGCCATGCGACCGCCGAGGAGCACAAGGTCACACCGCGACTGATCCGCCCCGACCGGCCCAGGGAACGGACTTTTTGCGGTACGTGTCACGCTGAGGATGCGGCGAGTCCGGGGTCGATCCCGAGGGTGGACTTCCGCACGCACGGGGAGGACTACCTCTGCTGGCAGTGCCACTACCCCCACTATCCAGAGATGGAGTTATGAGCGTCGCGTACGGTAAGTCCGGCGCGGACGATCGCGAGGCTCGGGTCAGGACACCCGAGGGCGAAACCGCGCACGAAGGTGGGCGCGACGACGCCGTGGCGCGACGCGAGTTCCTGATCGAAGCCTTCAAGTTCTGCGGCCTGGGCGTGCCGGTCCTGCTCGGCGTGGTCCGCGTCCCGGAACTCTGGGGACAGGAGGACCAGCAGCAGGCGTACAACTCCGACGAGCACTTCTACGGCATGGGAGTGGACATCGAGAAGTGCATCGGGTGCGGCCGGTGTGTGCAGGCGTGCAAGATCGAGAATGAAGTGCCGGACGAGCCGCACTTCTTCAATACGTGGATCGAACGCTATGTGATCGACACCGAGGGCGAAGTCGAGGTCGACAGCCCGAACGGCGGCATCGAAGGGTTTCCCGCAACGGCGAGGGAAGGCGGGATTCGGCGGACGTTCTTCGTGCCGAAGCTCTGCAATCACTGTGAGAACCCTCCCTGCGTCCAGGTCTGTCCGGTCGGTGCGACGTTCACCACGAAGGATGGGGTCGTACTGGTGGACGACGATTACTGCATCGGCTGTCGGTACTGCATCCAGGCGTGCCCGTACGGGGCGCGCTGGTTGCACCCCGAGACGCGCGTGGCGGCGAAGTGCACCTTCTGCTACCACCGACTGACGCGGGGTCTCGTGCCGGCGTGCGTCGAAGTCTGCCCTACCGGGGCCCGCGTGTTCGGGGAGGTCAGACAGCGGGTCACGCCGCTCGGCCGCTTCATGCGCTTCAACGAGATCCAGGTCCTCAAGCCGCACCTGAACACGAAGCCGAAGGTCTATTACGCCAACCTGGACGGCGAGGTGAGGTAGCCGATGCAAGGCTACATGTACCCGAACGAGTTCGAGCTCCCGTGGGGATTGCTCGTGGTCGTTTATCCGTTCGTGACGGGCCTGGTCGCAGGCGCCTTCATCCTCGCCTCGCTCGAGCGGGTCTTCAACGTGAAAGAGGTCGAGCCGACCTACCGGCTGGCCCTGCTCACGGCTCTGGCCTTCCTGCTCGTCGCTCCGCTTCCGCTCCTCGCGCACCTCGGCCACCCGGAGCGCTCGTACGAGATCTTCCTCACCCCGAACACCAAGTCCGCCATGGCCATGTTCGGGTTCGTCTACCTGTGGTACCTGGCGGTGGTGCTGCTGCTGGAGATCTGGTTCGAGTATCGGAAGGATCTCGTGATCTGGGCGCGGGAGGGACACGGGATCATGAAGTGGATCCACTACGCGCTCACGCTGGGGGCCACGGACCTGTCCGAGAGGGCCCTGCGCTTCGATGACCGAGCGGGCCGCTGGATCACGATCATCGGCATCCCCTCGGCGTTTCTGCTGCACGGCTACGTGGGCTTCATCTTCGGATCGGTGAAGGCGAACCCGTGGTGGAGTAGCGTGCTGATGCCCGTGGTGTTCCTCTTCTCCGCGATCGTGTCTGGCATCGCGCTGGTCCTCGTCATCTACATGCTGGCGAGCATGATTCGCTGGAAGCCGATCGACATGAGGTGCCTCGACAAGCTCGCCGTCTTCCTCTTCTTCGCCATCGTGGTCGATTTCTCGCTCGAGTCGCTCGATTTCATCCATCGCCTGTACGAGTCCGAGGAGTCGATCGGGATCCTCTCCGAGCTGGTTCGAGGCC
>JAHEKL010000346.1:0-1490 GCA_024638345.1 Gammaproteobacteria bacterium
CTGCGATCTGGGCCGCTTCGCTTTTTTCGTACCCGTCGGTGTCGGCCGAGCGGCGCCCGGGTCCGGGTTGACCGAGTCCGAGAGCCCGGTAGCTTTTTGGGCCTACCCGCCCGCATCACGGAGGAACTCCCCTGGACCGCACCGCCTACCTTCTGCTCGAGGACGGTCGCCGCTTCGATGGCACCCTCCTGGGTGCGTCGGAGCCCGCCTTCGGAGAAGTCGTGTTCAACACGTGCATGACCGGCTACCAGGAGGTCTTGACGGACCCGTCCTATACGGGCCAGCTCGTGACCATGACCTACCCGCTGATCGGCAACTACGGGGTGAACTCCGAGGATCGGGAATCGTCGGAGCCCCAGGTTGCGGGCTTCATCGTGCGAGAGGCGTCCCGCGTTCACTCCAATTGGCGCTCCGAGGACGGACTCGACGAGTACCTCAAGCAGCACTCGATCACCGGGATCGCCGATCTGGACACCCGTGCGCTCACACGTCACATCCGCTCCGAGGGCGCGATGCGCGGCGCGATCGTTCCGTCTACGTCGGATCAGGACGAAGTGCTCGCCCAAGTGCTCGAGCAGCCGCTCATGGAGGGGCTCGACCTCGCCTGTGGGGTTTCGACGAATGAGCCGTACGAGGTCCCGGCCGTGGGGGAGGAGCGCTTCCGGGTGCTGGCCTACGACTTCGGCGTCAAGGCCCACTCTCCGAAGCTTCTCGCCGAGCGAGGGTGCCATGTGACCGTCATCCCGGCGGACACGCCCGTGGAGGACATCCTCTCCGATCCTCCGGACGGGATGTTCGTGTCGAACGGTCCTGGCGACCCCGCCGCGGTCGAGAGGGCGGAGGCGGCCATTCTCGGGCTCGCCGAGGCCGATGTCCCCGTGTTCGGGATCTGTCTGGGGCACCAGCTCATCAGCAGGGCGTTCGGCGCCAGCACGTTCAAGCTCCCGTTCGGCCACCACGGCGGGAACCACCCCGTGAAGAGCCTGGACCGCCAGAGCGTCGAGATCACGTCGCAGAACCACGGCTTCGCGGTGCGCGGAGGCGAAGGCGACGAGATCCCCGGAGCACCGGGATTGCGGCTAACCCACGTGAACCTGTACGACGGTACCGTGGAAGGTGTGGAGCACCGCGAGCTCCCGGTTCTGTCGGTCCAGTACCATCCTGAAGCCGCGCCGGGCCCGCACGACAGCCGCTACCTGTTCGACCGCTTCGTGGCCCTTATGGAAGAGCGAAAACGAAGCGGCGAGTAGGGTGAACGGGGGTCGCAAGTCCATCTCCCACAACGACTCCGGCGAACCTTGCGGCCTCCGCACGGGCTCGTTACCGTCCCTGCCCGATCCGTCGGTGGGTCCGGTTGAAACCTCGTTGGAGGGAGAATGACGAAGGCAGACTTGGTCGAGCAGGTGGCCGAAGCGATCGGCCCCGGGATCACCAAGAAGGACTGCGCGCTCGTCGTGGACGGCTTTCTCAACGCCGTGAAGCTGGCCCTC
>JAHEKL010000346.1:1500-2669 GCA_024638345.1 Gammaproteobacteria bacterium
GAGAACATCGAGATCCGCGGCTTCGGCACCTTCAAGGTCCGCAAGCGGAAGACGCGGATGGCCAGAAACCCACGTACCGGTGATCCGGTCGAGGTGCCGTCTCGTTCCGTGCCCGTGTTCAAGCCCTCCAAGCACCTCCGCACCCGAGTCGAGCGTCTCGACGAGCTCAGCTACTGATCGTCGCGCGTGACGCGGGTCCATGCTCGCTTAACGCTTCTCCTCTTCGCACCATCTAACACTCGGTGAGGAGCGACGAGCGGATGGACGCGGAGTCGTCCGACGCGGAGCTGGTGGACCGGGGTCGATCCGGTGACGAAGCCGCGTTGAGCGCATTGGTGAACCGGCATCACGGTTCCGCATACCGAGTCGCGATGTCGCTCCTTCATGAGGACGATGCGGCACAGGATGTCGTTCAGGACGCGTTCCTGAAGGCCTTCCGGGCCCTGGGCACGTTCCGGGGTGACGCGTCCTTCCGAACGTGGCTTCTCACCATCACGGCCAACGAGGCACGTGGCGCATTGAGAAAGAGGGGGCGGCGAAGGGAAACCGCGCTGGACGATGTGGGGCCGCTTCCCTCGGACTCGATCGACCCGGCTGAAAAAGCGATGATTGCCAGTGAGTCCGAGAGGGCGAGGAAGATGCTCGAGATCCTTCCCGAGAAGCAGCGGTTGTCCGTATCGCTGCGAATCGACGAAGGTCTGAGCTTCAGGGAGATCGGGGAGGTGATCGAGTCCTCCGAAGGGGCGGCGCGTGTGAACTACTTCCACGGCATTCGCAGACTGAGGGAGTTGATGGAATGAACGACATGGAATGCGGTGCGGTGCGGGAGCTCATCCCCGACGTCGTCCGTGGTCCCGTTCGGGCCGAAGACGCGGACGCTGCGCGGGCACACGTCGCCTCGTGCGACGAGTGCCGGGCCGAGCTGGAGCTGGCGATGGCCCTGTTCGCGACTCGGGTCGAAGTGCCCGAGGGCCTCGCCGATCGGGTCGTCCTCGCCGCACGCGACGACAGGCGCACCGTTCGTAGCGAACGACGCGCGCAACGTCCCTGGTGGGGCCTGTCCGCTGCGGCGATCGCGGCGCTGGCGCTGGGCATCGGCATCGCCTCGGAGCCGACGTCGACGGGTGATCTCGAGGTCCCCGGATACGCCTACGAGGTCGAGGAAGGCG
>JAHEKL010000347.1 GCA_024638345.1 Gammaproteobacteria bacterium
GCGGGGTACCACGCCTTCAGGGTAGGGATCAGCGGGATCACTACTGAGGAATACATGGCAACGTTGGAGGAACTCTGGCGTTTGAAGCCACAGTGGACCCAGCGCGAGAAGAAGCCCCAGCTCTGGAAGCACCTAGACTGGGACTTGAAGAAGGGGCACGTGACATTGGTGGACTACGATGACGAGCATGTCGCTCGTGCGAGAGCAGCTAGCGCCCATCTGTCCGACCTGCAGAAGCCTGCCCCGGAAGGGTACCAGTTGGTGCGACGTTCTCTGCTGGACGAGATCCTAAAGAGACGCTTCTTCTAGGAGCCCGGCGAGCCCCGGGGTGGAGGTCAGAGATCCTCCTGGCCTCCACCCCGAAGGACTTCGTGGATCGCTCAGTTTCCCGAAATTGAATCCTTCTGCCGAAACCAGATCCATCCTTCTTTCTGAGAGCGCGCCATATCCTCTGGCTCAAGCCCGTAGCCGTTCAAGAAGTCAGCAGCTGCCATCAGGCACAAAGCCGCGTCCAGGGCGTCATCCGAGCGCACAAGGGGGGCGGGCTCGGCCACAGACAACTCCGGACCCAGGCTCGCAACGAGGCCCTCCCTCCGAGCGTGATTCATTGGCTTGTTCCCTTTATAGCCCATCTCGGAGAGGCCGCGGGATCGCAAGGTCATGGCCGGGTATACTTCGATGACCGACGGTTGACGTACTGGACCTGGACTCCAGGCCAGGGGCAGCGCTTGACCGCTTTCGCGTCTCAGAGACTCGAGCAGCCGCAGAGCACTCAGGGCGGCGCGTGCGATCTTGTCGGCGCCCACCTCCATCGGCCGCTTACCGGTGGTCCTCCACACCACGCGATCCGTCTCCCGATGGAAAAGGTCGTCCGGACTGGTTGAGACGTACTCACCGGCCTGGTGATGTGACAGTTCAGGGCCCATGGGCTGGGGCCACCCGAGAGGCGCGTCCATTGCGATCAAATGCTGGTTCGTACCGCCTGATCCATCCGGCCAGCGTAGCCACGATGGCCCGTTCCCTAGTCACAATCTGTTCCACGTGAACCAGTCCTCCGGCCACGACGCCAAGAGCTAGTCCACAGAGAGGTCCCACTGAGCATGTCGCCCCCCGGCTGGCTAGTCGGTGACCGAGACGACGCCACCGGAGTCGGTCGCAACGGACCGCCGATTCAAGTGGCAGTCACCACATCGGGATCGGGCTCGTCCCGACATGCGCCCAGATCACTTCTTGCGAAGTTCGCTTGGGCCTTCCCGACCCCTTGATCGAACTCACGATCAGAACTGACCAGAAAGGTGACGTGGTTCCTCGAAGTCCAAGAGGAATTGCTGTCCGCAGGATTCGCTCAAGGTCACTCATCCCACGCGACGCTACTAGGCGAAGCGAGGGGGCAGGCCACGATCAATCGGCCGCCCCGGAGCCAGACGCGCCTGGCTCGAGCAGAATTGGAGATCAGATGAACAGCAACGACAACAGCTACGACGTCATCGTGATCGGATCGGGTATGGGCGGCATGACCACGGCCGCCGCGCTGGCTCGGTTCGACCGCAAGGTCCTGCTCCTCGAACAGGCCCGGAACCTTGGCGGTCTCACTCATACCTTCTCTCGGGATGGTTTCACCTGGGACGTCGGGCTCCACTACTGCGGATTGTTTCGGCCCGATCAAACGGGCGGAAAGATGCTCGATTGGCTCAGTGGCGGCACCGTCGAGTTCAGCTCCGTCGGAACCGTCTACGATACGCTGCACTTTCCGGACAGCTTCGAGCTCGCCGTTGGGCGGCCCGCCGAAGCCTACAAGATGGAGCTGAAGGATCGGTTTCCCGAACAGGGCGCGGGGATCGATGCATACTTCGAAGCGCTGGAGACCGCTGAGGAAGCACTTCGAGCGGCGGTTGGGGAGCGGTCGATGCCGGAGCCGTTTCGTTCCGCGCATCGTTGGCTGAACCAAGGAAAGATCCGCAGGTTCTGCGGCCGAACGACCAGCGAGGTCTTGTCGGACTACATCGACGATCCCAGGCTCGCCGCCGTCCTTTCCGCGCAGTGGGGTACCTTCGGTGGCCTACCGGAAAAGGCAAGCTTCGCCATTCATGCGACGATCATCACTCACTACCTCGATGGAGCTGGTTATCCGCTCGGCGGCGCTGGGTCCATCGCGGCGGGCCTCGTGCCGGTCATCGAGTCCGTGGGTGGCAGCGCTCGCCCCGGAACCCCCGTTGCCGCGATTCTGATCGAAGACGGAGCTGCCGTTGGCGTACGGACCGTCTCGGGACAGGAGTTCCGCGCGCCGACCATCGTCTCGGCGATCGGCGCCAGCGAAACGATCAATCGACTGCTGCCGTCCGAGGTGCGGTCGCAGGACTGGGCTTCCGAGATCGAGGAGTTCGACCCGTCCATATGCCACTTCGAAATCTACCTCGGCTTTGAAGGCGACATTTCCCTGTACGGAGCCGACCGATCCGGCCACTGGTTCTACGAGAGTTGGGACACGAGCAAGAATCTGTGGACGGACGTCAATGCTCCGATTCCGGGGGGCTATGCCTCGTTTCCTTCGCTGAAGGACGAGTCGCACGACATGGGCGGGTCCGATCGCCACACCGGTCAATTCATGGTTCTAGCCGATTGGTCCACGGTCGCAGAGTTCGCCGAGGGAGGGGCCAAGCGCCGCCCG
>JAHEKL010000077.1 GCA_024638345.1 Gammaproteobacteria bacterium
GACCGAGGAATTTCTTCGTGACACGATTCGATCTCACAGACGTACAGCTCATTTCGGATGGCGCCGGGCGGCCCTCCTGGTGGAACCGACCACCGGTCAATCTGGACGAGGCGATTCGCGCAGCTGCGCTCCCCGCCATTCAGAACGCTGTGCTGAGCGTGGGTCTCCAGGATCCAGGAGACGCGGGTGGAATGACTCTGGAGTACCGGGACACCCGAATCACCGGGGTCACCGGCGCGGCCGAATCCTCGGAGTGGCCCGAGTATCGGCTGGTGGAGTTCGTCGAAGGCAGGAATTTCGTTTCCGCGGAGGTCGAAGAAGCCCGCGCCGTTGTCGTCCTGACCGAACGCCTCGCTCGGGACCTATTCCAGGGCGAGAGCGCCGTGGGGAAGCGTGTGCGCGCCACGAGCGGATCGTCCGGGCCGATTCCGCTCACGGTCGTAGGCGTCGTCAGCACCGGGGAGAGCTTGTTCGAGGCTCAGACCGCGCACATCGCGGTCATCCCGCTCACGACCGCCCTCAGGCGAATGGGCGTATCGGAGGAGTGGGCGCAGATGATCGTCGTTCCCCGCGCCGACGCCTCACTCGAGGTGGCGGAAGACCAGGTCATCGGGATGCTTAGAAGCGTGCGGGGACTGGATCCGGGCGAGGAGAACGACTTTTCGATCGTCCGTTCCACCCAGCTGCTCGAGTTCTTTGATCGATTCACTGCAGTCTTCTTCGTCGTGATGCTGGCCCTTTCCTCGGTCGGCCTTCTGGTCGGCGGCGTAGGAGTCATTGGGATCATGCTCATCTCAGTGACCGAGCGTACTCGTGAGATCGGCGTGAGAAAGGCTCTGGGCGCGACGAAGATGGGTATTCTGTGGCAGTTCCTGGTGGAGGCGGCCCTGCTCACCTTTCTGGGCGGCGCACTGGGTCTCGCTTTGGGTGGGGGGTTGGCCTGGCTCACCGCCTCCGCCACTCCGATCCCTGCAGTCGTTCCACTCTGGTCTGTGGTGGCCGCACTGACCATGGCGGTCGTGACCGGAATCCTGTTCGGACTTGCACCGGCGGCACGAGCCGCTAGCATGGACCCCGTCGCAGCCCTGAGATACGAGTGACCGACGTATGAGCGATAGCCTGGACGTTCTTGCCGTCTTTGCGCACCCCGATGATACGGAGTTGCTGGTTGGGGGCAGCCTTATTCGTTGCGTGGATCGAGGCGAACGAGTGGGGGTCCTCGATCTGACGAGGGGAGAGAGAGGCACGAAGGGGACGGTCGAGATCCGGGAGCGAGAGGCCCAAGAGGCCGCCGAGATGCTGGGCGTCTCCGTGAGGCGAAACGCTGGCTTCCCAGACACCGCTCTCGACAACTCGAACGAGAGCCGCCTACGGTTGGCCGGCCTGATCCGGGAGCTCAAGCCCCGTGTGATCGTGACCCACTGGCTCGAGGGGAGGCATCCGGATCATCACGCGGCGGCGCAGCTCGTTCGAGATGCTTCGTATCTCTCCGGGCTCAAGAACATCGATGCGCCGGGTGAGGCTTTCCGGCCGATGAAGATCGTGCACGCGATCGCCTACCGGGAAGACCATCCCGATCCCTCGTTCATCGTCGACATCACCGAGCAGATCGATCGCAAGATCGAAGCGATCGCCTGCTACTCGAGCCAATTCCAGGGAGCGAGCGGCATGGGCGAGGTCTACCCGGGAGGCGAGCGACCGCTCACCGTCCAGGTGAGGATCCATGCGGCCTATTGGGGCTCCAGGATTCGAACGGCCTACGCAGAGCCCTTCTGGACTCGAGAGTCGCTTCAGGTCGACACCCTCGGCGGTCTCGGCGTGTCGACGTTCTGAGCTCAGGCGCCACCGGATCGATCAGGGACAGAAGACCTCGAGCAAGAGCCTTCGCCAGCTAGGAGTCTCCCGACCCCTGACCCGAATCGCGGTAGCCTTGGCTGCACCGCCTTTCATCATCCAGGGGGCCAGCCACTCTCCGATCTCGGGCGGAAGATGCCCCACGGGGTCCCCGGTCTCCAAGTGGACCCAGACCTCCGGGTTCTCGTCGCTCGCAGGGTCGGGCATGAGATTCAGGCTGTCTCCCTCCCGGATTCGCTCCAGATGGCGCTCACGGTCTGCGAAGACGGTTCCGTGGACGGTCGCGCGAAAGCTGCGGGGGCGACCGGCTGGGAACGGGGGAGTTCGCACACGGTTCATGGACGGTTCGGCTGGAGTATTCGCTGCAGGTCCGTTACGGATCCGACGACTCGAGGGCTAACTTACCCACACTCTTCGCTCCACGAAATCTTCGAATCATGCATCGTCCGGAAGCCGGTATGGAGCGTATCTATCTCGACCACGCCGCGGCCACGCCTCTAAGACCCGAGGTTGTGACGGTGATGGACGAGGCCTGTCGGCGGTTTCCCGGCAACCCGTCCTCCCTACATCGATGGGGTCGAGAGGCCAGGAGCGCTCTGGAGGACGCGAGAGCCAAGACTGCCGCGGCGATCGGTGTGGAGGCCGGAACCGTCCACTTCGTCCGCGGCGGGACCGAATCCATCAATCTCGCGATTCTGGGTCGCGTGGACCGCGTCCGTGCTCTGGGAGCGAGCACGCCGGTTCTGGTGCGTTCCGCGCTCGAGCACCCGGCGGTCAGAGAGGCCATGGAGGCCGCAGAGAACACGGGTTGTGTCGTGCAGGAGCTCCCCGTGAGCCCCGAAGGAGACGTCGACTTCCCCCGCTCGCTGTCGACCGTATCGCAACTGCCCGCGTTGGTCTCGGTTCAGTGGGTGAATCAGGAGACCGGGATGGTGCTTGCGATCGCCCGAGTGGCCGAACGTTGCCTCGAGCTGGGAGTTCCCCTGCACGTCGACGCCGTTCAGGCGGCCGGAAGGATCGATGTCCGGGTCGACCGGGTCCCGGTCGCCTTTCTCAGCATTTCCGGGCACAAGCTCGGTGGACCGCGGAGCACAGGCGTCCTGGTGGCCTCGGAAGACGCGCAGATCGATCCGCGCATTTTCGGAGGGGGACAGGAAGGGGGTCTGCGACCCGGTACGGTGGATGTCGCTGGCGCCGTCGGGTTCGCGCGAGCGCTGGAGATCAGTGTCGAACGGCTGGATGAGGAATCGGCCCGTCTCTCCCGCTTACGCTCCAAACTCGAGGCCGGGCTCCTCGGTGCTCTGCCCGGATTGCGCGTGCACGCGTCGGAGGCCCGCCGCGCCCCACACATCCTCAGCATCGGCGTGGACGACCTCGCGAGAGACCTTCTTCCGGCGGCGCTCGATCTGGCCGGAATCGGTGTTTCAGCCGGATCCGCGTGCCGGAGCGGATCCTTGGGGGTCAGCCCGGTGATGAGGGCGTTGTATGGGGACATCGCCGGTCGAATCGCTCCCGTGCGACTGTCCCTGGGCTGGTCGTCGACCGAGAAGGATGTGGACGAGGCGATCCGGCGAATCCCACCCGTCATCGAATCGATGCGGAACGCGGGACCACCGTCGGGGTCCGAGCCGTCGCGTTAGGCCGATCCCGGTCGTCAACAAGAAGGTCGATACGAGCCATGTCCCCAGCCGAGCACAGGAAGCGCATCCTGGTCGCGATGTCGGGCGGCGTGGACTCCTCCTTGGCGGCCGCGCTCCTCGTCGAGGGGGGTCACGAGGTCGTCGGGGCGACGATGAAGACGTTCTGTTACAAGGACGCGCCGGGACCGACCAGGACCTGCTGCGGGCTGGACGGGATCCTGGACGCGCGGCGCGTGGCGGACCACCTGGGAATCCCCCATTACGTCTTCGACGTGGAGGAGGAGTTCTCGGCCGACGTCGTCGACGATTTCGTCTCGGAGTACGCGCGCGGACGCACTCCGAATCCGTGTGTGCAATGCAACTCGAACACGAAGTTCCGCGACCTCCTCCACCGGGGTCGCGTCCTGGGATGCGAGGGAATCGCCACCGGGCACTACGCCAGGATTGAAATCGCGCCCAACGGCGGGTTGGCGATTCTGAGGGGCCGCGATCACGACAAGGACCAGTCCTACTTCCTTTGGGGGCTTCCGTCCGACCTGCTGCCGCGCCTGCACTTCCCTTTGGGCGGACTGCAGAAGCGTGATGTGCGACAGAAGGCTCGGTCGCTGATGCTGGCGACGGCCGACAAGCCCGAGTCACAGGAGATCTGTTTCGTGCCCCTGGGCGACTACCGTGGATTCCTCGAGACTCGACTTCCCCAGGAGCATCCAGCTCTCTTGCCCGGCGATCTGGTCCACTCGTCCGGTGAAGTCATCGGTGAGCATCCGGGGTTCGCGGGCTTCACGGTAGGGCAACGGAAGGGACTCGGCGGTGGCTTTTCAGAGCCCCTGTACGTCCTGGAGATCCGGCCCGAGAGTCGGGAAGTGGTGGTCGGACCATTCGACCAGCTCTTCTCGAGCCACATGCTCGTGGAGGAACCACGGTGGCTGACCTCCGTTCCACCTCAGCCGGGTGACTCGGTCCGCGTGCAGATCCGACATCGGTCCCCCGATGTCCCGGCTAGAGTCAGCCGAACGGCCGGTGGTCTGGAGTTGGAGTTCGAGGAGCCTCAGAGGGCCGTGACGCCCGGTCAGTCGGCGGCGATCTACCTCGGCGAAAGACTGCTGGGCGGGGGTCGGATTGCTTCGGCTCGGCGGGCGAAGGTCACTGCTCAGTAGCGGAGGCCCGAGGCTTCGGCGAACGCCTTCATCTGCTCCCTGCTTGCTTCCGAGAGAGCTTCCGGCACGCTCACCTTTACCTCGACGTACTGGTCTCCTTTCTTCCCCTTCTTGGATACACCCTGCCCACGGACGCGAAACTTGGTGCCGCTCTGAGTTCCGGGTGGAATCCTCAGCACGACATGTCGTCCGTCGACCGTCTTCACCCGGATCTTCGATCCCAACACGGCTTGGGCGAGATTGATGGGAACGGTCACGTGAATATCCGAACCCTCTTGGCGAAAGAACCTGTGGGGCTTCACCCGAAAGGTCAGGATCAGATCCCCGGGCTCGCCGCCGAACCTGCCACGCTCGCCCTGGCCGGATAGGCGGAGCTTGGATCCATCCTCGCTCCCCTCGGGAACGGAGACCTGGAGTTTTCGCTGTTGCCGGACGGCCCCAGCCCCGCCGCAAGACGGACAGGGCGTCTCCGGAACCTGACCGCGGCCCAGGCAGGCGGGACACGGGCGATTGACGGCGAACCCACCCTGTCCGAAAGACACACTCCCGCTCCCGCCGCATTCGCCACAAGTCCGGAGGCCGGTACCCGGTCGAGCACCCGATCCCGAGCAGGTCGCGCATTCCTCGGTGATCGGCACATTGATCGAGATCTTTCCCCCCCGGACCGCGGTCTTGAAGGAGACCTCGACGAGGTATTCCACGTCGTCGCCACGAAGGGGTCCTCTTCCCGTCCCCGGTCCGCTTCGTCGGCCGCGGTCGAAGATCGAGCTGAAAATGTCGCCCAGCCCACCCAGATCGTCGAAGGAGAAGCCTCCACCCCCAGCTCCCCCCGGCGAGAATCCACCGCCGGATCCTGGAGAACGGAAGTCGAATCCCCCGAATCTCCGCATTTGATCGTACTTCTTTCGCTTCTCGTCGTTCGACAGGACGTTGTACGCCTCGCCGATCTCCTTGAAGCGCTCGGCGGCGGCAGGATCCCCCGCGTTCGCGTCGGGATGGTACTTTTTCGCAAGAGCGCGATACGCCTTGCGGATCTCGTCCTGATCCGCCTTCTCGGGCACCCCGAGGGTCTCGTAGAAGTCCTTGGTGGCCGTGCTCACCACGACGCTCCAGCGTTCGAACCGCTCCTCACTCGTACTTCCGCACGCTCACGCGAGCCGGCCGCACGAGGTGGCCTCCGAACCGGAAGCCCTTCTGAAAGACGTCGTCGACCAGATCGTCCTCTTCTTCTGACTCTGCAGGCTTGCGCGCCATAGCTTCCATGAAGTTCGGATCGAACGGCGAGCCCGCAGGATCGAGCTCCTCGAGTCCGGCTTCCTCCAGGACCTGGAACAGCTTTCGCTCGACCAGCGCGAGACCTTCCAAGACGGACTCGACCGTCGCGATTTCGGGGTCCATCGAGGTGACCCGCCCGAAGTCGTCCAGCACGTCCAGGAGGTCCGCCACCAATCTGGCCTGAGCTCGGAGCCCCGACTGTAGCAGCTCACTCTGGGAACGCCGGCGGTAGTTGTCGAACTCTGCTGCCAGCCGGAGGTGACGATCGCTCAGGTCGTTGAACTCGCCCCGCATCTGCTCAAGCTGAGCTTCCACGCTCGGGCCTTCTTCCCCTGTCGTGCCGTCCTCGAGCGCTCCCATTTCGTCCTCCGCAGTCGGAACCAGCTGCCGCTCCTCTATCGTGGAGTCGGAGGCCTCCAGCGAAGCGTCGGCATCGCTGATGGTTCCGCGCTCCTGCTTGGGTGCAGCGGGGCGGTCCTTCGTGGAATCGGTCATTCGTGCGCTTTCCTGGCTCGGCTCCGATTTCTGCGCCGGCGGAGGCCGTCCCGCCCTGCGAGCAGTTACAGCCAAGTCTCTACCCGGAGACGTCCCGGGGGTTCGCGCTTGCGGACCCGGCCAATTGATCCATGAGAAGCTGGAGAGCGCGGTGGGCGGCAGCCTCTCGCACCGCCGCTCGATCGCCGGGAAGGAGCGCGTGTCTTGCGTTCACGCCCTCCGGTGTGGCAACCGCGAGCCATACGGTCCCCACGGGCTTTTCTCGAGTTCCTCCCGCGGGTCCTGCAATCCCGGTAACGGCAACGCCTACGTCTGTGCGGAGGACTCGAGCCGCGCCTGTCGCCATCTCGATCGCGACCTCTTTCGAGACCGCGCCGTGCGCCGAAAGTGAGCTTTGTGAGACGCCAAGGAGGTCCCTCTTCACCTCGTTTGCATAGGCGATGACGCTTCCTCTCAAGTATTCCGAGCTTCCCGAATAGTCGGTCAACATCTTGGTGACCAATCCGCCCGTGCAGCTTTCCGCCAGAGCCAAGGACCACCCCCGGTGCACGAGCGCCCTAGCGATCTCTCGTAGCAGCTCGGACCCGGAGCCCACGCCCCCCACCCCCTGTCCCTCGCTCATCCCAGCTCTCCTAACCCTCGCTCTCGAGCAGCTGACGGTGTTCCCGGTAGTAGACCCCTAAGGAGTAGACCGTCAGAGCGATCGCGAGTCCCAGCGAGATCGCCACGACGGTTCCGTGAAACGCGCTCCATAGCCTCCACGTCATGCTACCCCAGCCTCCGACCTCCGCCAGGCGAACGAGCGAGTACCATAGGATGAGGGCTCCCGAAAAGAAGTTCTGGGTGAAGGCCTTCACCTTTCCGGAGGGCCCGGCGGACAGGACCGATCCACGGCGGGCGGCCCAGGCTCGGAACAGGGTCACCAAGAGCTCTCGCCCGAAGATCACCAGAATCACCCAGAGCGGAAGCGCCCCCCACCAGGGAATCGAATCCAAAGGTTCCGGGCGATGCGACACGATGAAGAAGGGGATGAAAGTCGCGACCAGCAGGAGCTTGTCCGCCACGGGATCGAGCAGCTTGCCGGTGTCCGTGATCCAGCCGTGCTTGCGAGCCAGATAGCCGTCCCACAGGTCGCTCAGTGCTGCGGCGAGGAAGATCAGGAATGCGAGGATCTGGTAGAACGCGCCGGGAAGGAGTATCAGCGCGAAGAGAATAGGGCACGCGACGATGCGCGCTATGGTGATGACGTTCGGCAGATCGAGCCGGCTCAGCGCCATGTCGTGAACTTCAGCTCAACGTCTTCACCACCAGCTTGCTAACACACTTGAGGGTCTCGAAGACGCCTTTCCCCTCGGTGGCCACAGCTTCAAAATCCGGCGCTCCACCCGGATTCAACTGGGCACGTAGAGCTTCGACCGGCAGGACGTCTTCGAGATCTCGCTTGTTGTACTGGATCACGAAGGGGATCGAAGACAAGTCGTACCCGTACGACTCCAGGTTCTCGTATAGGTTGTGCATCGCCTCGAGGTTGGCTTCCTCACGATGCTCCTGAGAGTCCGCGACGAAGATGATCCCATCCACTCCCTTGAGGATGAGCTTGCGGCTGGCATTGTAGTAGACCTGGCCCGGGACGGTGTAGAGATGGAAACGAGTCTTGAATCCACGAATCGCACCCAGCTCGATCGGCAGGAAGTCGAAAAACAGAGTCCGATCCGTCTCTGTAGCCAGGGAAATCATCTTACCACGAGTGTCCGGGTTCACTCTGGAGTAGACGTGCTCGAGGTTCGTCGTCTTTCCACCTAGCCCCGTGCCGTAATACACCAGCTTGCAGCTGATTTCCCGGGAAGCGTAGCTGATCATGGACATCGTCGGTTACGCCCCCTCCCCGAAAATCCGGTCTATCTGGCTGTCCGCCAGCCTTCGCCATTCCGGATCAGGCGGGCCGCCCTCAACCCCAAGCCCCGGCTCCCCGGCCTGCATGAGCTCCCGCAGACGAGCCACGCTCATCTCCGCCTGTGGTGTGATCTGTGCTGGGGGCAGGATGCCTGCATGGACGGACGCGAGCACCCGGTCTGCCGCCTTGGACAATAGGATCGTCGTATCGGTGCCTTGCTGAACGAGCGCCCTAAACTCTACCCCTCCGACGAGTGTGGCAAGATTCAGGCTAGCTGCCGCATGGGCACAAGCCAGAGGGCCGAAGACGACCGGATCCAAATCGGGGGCTTCCTGAGAGGCTGCGATGACCGAGCCAGCTTCATCCAGGAGCAGCACTACGGCAGCCTCGCTTCCCGCCCGCGCGGCGTCCAGGCGATCGCCCAGGGTCGATTCGGCAGCGGATGTGGTCGCTCTCTTCGGGCCCCGGCTCACCCGACCGGCTCCTCGACCGGTCCCGCGCGTTCCAGCGCCTGGCGCTCCATCCTGCGCACGATGGTCCTTGCTCGGTCTCTCAGGAGCTTTCTGGGCTCCCAGGCCACGTAGTCTCTCAAGAGGTTGATGTGATCGACGGACGGGCTCTGTCGCGCGACGTGCTCGAGCGCCGCCATTCGGCGAATCGCCAGCGGATTGAAGAGGTTTCGTCGCTGCCGGCCTATCTGGTCACGCACCAAAAAAGCCGCGGCGGTTCCTACGGCGATCACCACGAGCGCGGTGATCCCGCTGACTCGCAGAAGCCTCTTGGTTTCATCCTGCATCCTTCGATCTCGCCCCTCTCTGCGATGGCCGCCCAACTACATCTCTCGTCTGCCGAAAAGCGCTTCGGCCAGGGTGGAGCCGTCCACGAACTCCAGATCACTCCCGACGGGGATGCCCCTCGCCAGGCGGGTCACACGGGGCCCGAGCGGTCGGATCACCCCTTCAAGGTAGACCGCAGTGGCCTCCCCTTCAACGGATGGATTCGTGGCGAGAATGACTTCGCGGACTCTCCCGTCCGACTCCCGGACCCGCTCGAGCAACGCGGCGATCCGGAGTTGCTCGGGTCCAACGCCATCCAATGGGGACAACGATCCGCCAAGCACGTGAAACGTCCCTGCGAACTGGCCCGTGCGATCGATCGAACGGACGTCGAACGCACTCTCCACGACACAGATCACCGAAGCGTCACGCCGGGCGTCGGCGCAGATGTCGCAGGTCGTGGACTCGGAGAAGTTCCCACAGACGTCACAGGCCCGGACCCGATCGATCAGTGACGAGATCGAGCGAGCCAGGTCACGGGCCTGCTCCGACGGGCTTCTCAAGAGGTGATATACCAGGCGCGTCGCGGTCCTGGGTCCAACACCGGGTAGCCGGCTGAACTCGCGCGTCACCTCGTCGATGACCGACATGCGCTATGGGAGACCGGGCAACTTAAGAGGGAACGGGAGGCCACCGGCCACCTTCCTCATTTCCGCTTCGTAGAGGCCTTTTGCCTGGCTTTGCGCTTCCGACACCGCCGCGAGAATCAGATCCTCCAGCATCTCGACGTCGGCCGGATCTACGACCGTAGGATCGATCGTGACCCGCTTGACCTCACCCTTGCCGTCGACGATCGCTGTCACCATCCCGCCACCGGACGAAGCGGAAACCTCCTTGCTTCCGAGGGTCTCTTGGATTTGCGACAGCTGCGACTGCATCTGCTGACCCATCTGGAGGAGATTCTGGATGTTCATCGCGCGTGTGTCCTTGTGATGAGGGCCCGGGCAGCAAACGCCGTCCGGGCCCGATCAGTCCGTGGGCAAGCTTGGGGCTGGCGAATCGCGGTAATCCCCGATCACTCCAAGAGTTCGAGGTCCAATTCTTCTACCGCCGGGCGGAGACCCGGTTCCCTCTCTAGCAGGTCCCTGAGCCGTCCCTCTCGAACCTCGACTGGCGAAATCCGCGCCTCGGTCGATTCTGCGGAATCCTCTATCTCGAGGAGGTGGATCGGGATGTGTCGGGCCGCCCTTCGAGAGAGGGACTCCTCCAATTGTCGGCTCTCCCCGCCCCGCAACCTCTCCAAGACCGGCCCAGGAATGAGACGGAGCTCGAGCGCGCCCTCCGCATCCACCCTCGCGTCGGCAGCCCGCAGGAGTGTGAGCATTCCACGGGGCACTCCCTTCCCTTCTTCCAGGAGGGCCTGCCAGATCGTGAGAGGGTCGGTAG
>JAHEKL010000078.1 GCA_024638345.1 Gammaproteobacteria bacterium
AAAGACCCCTACGGATTGGGCATTCTCCCCCATGTCCTCGTCTTGAGCCACGAAGTCGGCACAATGAGGGTTGCGCGATCCGCCGCCCGGGACCGACCGATCGACGACCCGCTTGCCCGAGGCCATCACGGTGATCTCCGCCCCCGCGAGCTCGATGCGGTCGCCCGGCTCGACCACTGTGCGGCGGGAATCGGCGTAGAGGGTCGGGTAGATCTCATCCAGGAATGCCATTGCCGCCGCACTCGACTCGACCGTGGGTCCATGATCGATGTAGTGCCGGATAGGAACCCGACCTGCGAGCTCCTCCATGGCTCCGTAGTGGTCCCCGTGCCAGTGTGTGGTGACCAGGTGATCGATCTGGCTGACTCCCGCGTCCGTCATCGCGTCCACGATCCGCCCTGCGTCCCGCGCGGCATTCGCGCCACCGTTCCCGGTATCGATCAGGAGGGACTCACCCTCGGGCGATACGAAGAGCGTCGCTCCACCCCCCTCAACGTCGATCAGATACACGTCGAGCGTCTGCTGGGCGCTAGCCGATGGGGCAAGCGCCAGGGAGGCGGAGCAGAGGGCCACCCCTGCGAGCGCGGCCAGGGGTGGGCGCGAGCATTCGGGCATCTGATTGATTCTCCGAGAGTCTGGACGTCGATCGGCCATGGATACTTCTGTCCTCGGGCAGGGGCAGGGATCACCGCTTCGCTCGGTTATTACTTGAGACCGATCATCCTGCCCGATTGTTGAGCCCGAGAGCGTTGGATCGAGCCTGTCCAGGCCGGCGACACGTTGCTGAGCAGCGGGAAGTGCGATTTGGGACGCTAAGGGTTATTTTAATAGATTGTCGGCACTATCGAAGAGCGTCACCCGGGATTGGAGAGAAACATGGGACAGTCGAGCCACCATTCGACCGGCATGAACGGATTCTGGACTATCGTTCCCGCCTTGGTCGTCCTCTCGCTTATTGCCTTCCCCGGCGTCGGGGTTTCTCAGGACAGTGCCGACGATCCGGTGACGTTCGCCGCGGACATCGCTCCGCTGCTCCAGGAGAACTGCCAGGTCTGCCACCGTGAGGGCGGAATCGGGCCGATGTCGTTCCTCAGTTACGACGAGGTACGGCCCTGGGCGCCCATCATCCGCGACGTGGTTCGCGCTCGAGAGATGCCCCCGTATCACTACGATACGAACATCGGTATTCAGGAGTTGAAGGAGGACCGGCGGCTGACGGAGGAGGAGATCGCGACTTTCGTGGCGTGGGCGGACGCGGGCGCACCCCTCGGAGACCTGTCGGAACTGCCAGAGCCCATGGAGTGGCCGGACCCCACCGACTGGCGCCTGGCCGAGCAGTTCGGCCAGCCGGACCTGGTCGTGCCCGCCAAGCCCTTCTCGGTTCCGGCCGAGGGTCAGGATCTTTGGTGGGAGCCGCTGGTGGAGATCCCGCTCGAGAACGATCGGTACATCCGGGCGATCGAGGTGAAACCCTCCGTCGAAGGTCGGAAGGTCGTTCACCATGCGAACACGACGCTCTATCTGCCCGAACAGGGCGGTGGGCTGGAGAGTCAGGGCGGACGCTTCACGGAGTACGCCTCCGGAAAGCTGGGTGAGATCCTTCCCGAGGGCACCGGTCGGCTGCTTCCCGCGAACTCCTTGGTTCGCTGGAGCATCCACTATTACCCGATGGGCGACGCGGTCGAAGACGAGGTGACGGAGTTGGGATTCTGGCTGTACCCGGAAGGATACGAGCCCGAGCTGGAGCAGACCCTCGGACGCTTCAGCATGGAGGGCGATCTGGACATCGCTCCCCAGGGCACTGCGATGGTCCAGGGCTTCCACTCGTGGGATCACCCCGTCCGCATCGACAGCTTCCAGCCCCACGGCCACCTGAGGCTGACCGCCGCTTCGCTCGAGGTCTTCTATCCCGACACGGGCGAGCGTGAGGTCGTGAGCATGGTCAGCAACTGGCACCCCGGGTGGCAGCTGAGCCACATCTATGAAGACGACGTGGCACCGCTGATTCCCGTCGGGGCCGTGATGGTCGTCAGCCAGTGGTACGACAACACCTCCGAAAACCCCCATAATCCCGATCCCGACGTCTGGGTCTACAGAGGCGGTCGCACCACCGACGAGATGTCACACGCGTGGATCGCCGTGACCCATCTCGACCAGCAGGACTACGACCGTCTGGTCGCGGAGAGGGCGGCCAAGGCTTCTCTGGCCGGGGACGACGGTTAGGGGAGGCGCGCAGCCGGGAGGTCCGTGGAGGTGAGCCTGCCCACTCCCGCGAGCAGCGGGGTGGCGAGAATCGCGAGCCGAGTCGCCGTGGTCCTGGCACTCGTGCTGTTCGGTGTGTCCTCGCTCGAAGCACAGCGGCGTTTCCCCGGGGCGCCCGAGGCGCCCGGGGGGAGACCCGTATCCCCGTTCTTCGAGGGTTGGTACGAGAACCCCGACGGTACCTACACTCTCTCCTTCGGCTACTTCAACCGTAATCAGGACGAACTCCTCGAAATCCCCATCGGTCCGGACAATCTCATCGAGCCGAGGGAGTTCGACGGCGGCCAGCCCTCGCTGTTTGCACCGCGGCGCCACACCGGTGTCTTCACCGTTACCGTTCCTGCCGACTTTCGAGCCCAGGACGGACGCGTCGTCTGGACGCTGCGGAATCGGGAGGAGACACACTCCGTGCCCGGGCGCGTAGGTGTGCCCGCGTACCAGCTCCACCACTTTCCCATGGCCATGGGCTCGCTGCCGCCCTCTCTCCGACTCACAGAGGACGGGCCGGAGCTGTGGGGGGTCATGAGCCATGCGGGAGATGGGCGGAACGCCTCGACCTGGAGCGGCGAGAGCCCGCTCGGAAGCGTGCTCAACCCGCTACAGATCACGGCCTCCGTCGAGGCGCCGATGATCTTGACCGTTTGGGTGGCCGACCGGCTGGCCAGCAACGCGGAGCGGGACCCTGTGCCGGGGGGAGTGACCTGGTACACGCACCAGGGCCCCGCGATCGCTCAGTTCGCGAACGAGGCCCCGCTGCCCCGGGCGTCCGATGGCCTCGCCTCAACGACCGTCGTGTTCACGGAGCCGGGGGAGTATCTGCTCCGGGTGCGTGCGGACAACTTCAATCCCGTCGACAGCACACCCGGAGATCAGTGTTGCTGGACGAACGGATACATCGCCGTCACCGTCTCTCCCTGATTCCCCGCTCGCCGGGGGACCCTAGCTCAGCGATCGTCCAGGTACTGCCGGGCGCCCGCTTCGTCCAGTAGGGGCACCACCTTGTCGGGATCGACCCGGATCATCAGATAGGTGATGTGGTCGTCGATTCGCGTGAACTGGTGCCCCGTTCCGGCCGGGATCACCAGCACGTCTCCCGCCTTCAGCTCAACGGTCTGTCCGTTCCGGATCGCCTCGGCGTTGTGCCCGGGGCCGTTCAAGGTCTGGACCGCCCGGTTCGTCGGGGGTCGGGGGACCGAACCCACTAGATCGGGACCGGTCACGTTGGTACCGCTCCCGCTGATCACGTAATACACCTCCGTCACCAGGCTGTGCTCGGCGACACCACCCGGCTCCTCCAGCCGACCGCGGTGCGCGATGGCCACCTGCAGATTCGTCTTGCCGATGTCGAGAGAGCGCACCTGCTGGTCCACCTGCGGAACCTCGAGGAACTCCGCGATCTCTTCGGCGGGGACGTACGTCGACGAGCACATGTTGCAGGATGGCGGAAACTCCTGCGCCGAAAGCGCCATGGGCAGCACTCCGAGGGCCACGATCCCGAGCAGGGTCAGTTTATTGCGCATCGAGTTCTCCTGGTGAAGTGGGAAGGGGCCCGTTCGGCCCGGTCGTCATTCTGTGGATTCCTCGAGGCTCCTGTCAAAATGCGCCGCGGCCGCCAGGCGCCTTTCCGCCTGACGGAGTCAGCGTCGCTTCTCTGTCGGAGACCTAGGGCTGGCTGAGCGAGGCGAGATACTGCTGGATCGAGGGGAATCCGGCCCGATCCGCTGCCGTGCGACCTTCTAGATCGGTCGCGTTCACGTCGACACCCAGCTCGACCGCGATCCGCACCGCTTCGAGCGCGCGGGCCTCCAGGTCGCTCGGGTCGTCCCCGATGAAGGCACGAAGCCTTCGTGCCCCCCCCATCCCGACTGCAGCCATGAGCGTGGTCGTCGCCTCGAGCGTGTCCGCCGCGCCGAAGCTACCCGCCCCGGCCGTATAGCTGGACTCGTGCACGAAATGCGGGTCGGCACCGTGATCGGCGAGGAGTCGCATGATCTCCGGCTCGCTGAATCGCGCTGCGAGCCAAAACGGTGTGGCGCCGACCAGGGATTGATGGAAGTGCCAGTCCCTCGAGGCCCGTCGAGTCGGAGTCCACGTTTCTAGCCTCGGGTTCGGGTCGGCCCCATGCTCGAGCAGGGTCCGGGCCAGTTCCGTGTCTCGACGCATCACGGCCAGATGCAGGGCGGAGAAGCCGGCCCCGTCCAGGCTGGGATCGGCGCCTTCCTCCAGCAAGTATTCCACCAGCTCGTGGAAGCCCGAGTGCGCGGCCAGCACGGTCGGGGTCACCCCCCAAGCATCCGCGGCGTCCAGATCGGCTCCCGCTTCCACCAGGATCCTGGCGGATGCCAGGTCACCCACCCGAGCAGCGAAGAGGAGCGCGGTATTCCCACCGTGCGGCACGGCTTTCTGGTTGGCGGGATTGCTGTGCGGGGGAACGGCCATGACCTGCGTCCAGGACTCGGAGCGCGCATGGACGTCCGCGCCATGCTCGGTGAGGACACGCACGGCCTCAGGGTGCTGCTGGGCGGCTGCCCACATCAACGCCGTTTGGCCCCGGGTTCCGCGAACGTCGGGATCTCCACCGGCCTCGAGAAGGAGTTCGAGCACGCTCGGGTCGCCCGTACGTGCCGCCGTCATCACCGGGGTCTCTCCGGACATGAGCGCCGCGTTCGGCCCCGCCCCTGCCTCGAGCAGGAGGCGGGTCATCTCCGCGCTTCGGTTCAGTGCCGCTTCGAAGAGAGGGGTCGCGCCCAGATCGTTCGCGACGTCCACATCGGCGCCGGCGTCGACCAACAGCTCGGCGATCTCGGTTTCGTCCCAGTAAGCCGCCCAGTGCAGCGCCGTCGCGCCGTCGACGGCGGACCCGTTCGGGTCGGCTCCCTCGGCGAGGAGCGCGCGCAGCCCGACCCAATCCCGCTCCTTGGCGGCCTCCACGAATGGTGGAAGGATCGCCTGGCCCGCAGCGGTCTGCGCCACGACCAGACAGAGCGGGATCAGAATGCTCAGCCGTCGACTCATGCGCGTTCTCTCCATCGACTCGGGCAGCCCTCAGATCCCGGACAAGGTGTCCAACGGCAGGGCGCCGGTGCTCGCCCCGATCCTGTCGACCGGCACGTCCATCTTGTCCATGAGTGTCACCAACAGGTTGGCCATTCCCGGCTGGTCCGAGTAGCTCAGGTGTCGTCCGGTGCGAAGCCGCCCGGCTCCCCCGCCCATGACCAGGAGAGGCAGGTTGTCTCCGGAGTGACGCGTGCTGTTCGAGATCCCGGATCCGTAGAGGATGGTCATGTTGTCGAGCAGAGAGCCGTCGCCGTCCGGCGTCTCCCTGAGCTTGGTCAGATACCGCGAGAACAGCTCCGTGTGATACCGGTTGATCTGCGACATCCGGGCCACGAGGTCCGGCTGGTCGTTGTGGTGCGACAGCGGATGGTGCGCATCCGGGACGCCGATCTGCGGGTACGGCCGGGCGCTCTGCTCCTTGCCCAGCATGAACGTGATGACCCGTGTGAGGTCAGTCTGGAGCGCCAGAAGCTGCAAGTCGAGCATCAGGTCGAGGTGATCCTCGAAGTCGGCCGGCGCGCCCTCGGGTTGTGCCAGAGGTGGCAGCTCCACGTCGATCTGCTTCTCGGCCATCTCGATGCGCCGCTCGACGTCGCGAATCGCCTCGGTGTACTGCTCGACCTTGATCTTGTCCTGCGCGCCGATCTCGCGCGCCAGGTAGCCGATCTTGTCGGTGACCGAGTCCAGAATACTCTTTTGCTGACGGAGTCGGGCCTCGCGAGCGGCCCGCTCGGTGGAGCCCGCGTCGCCGAACAGACGCTCGAACACGGCTCGCGGGTTGTATTCGGTCGGGAGCGGCTGGGTGGGTCCCCGCCACGAGAGCGTGTGCGTATACACACAGCTCAGATTGCTGCTACAGGCGCCCGCGTTCGCCGAAGCGTCCATGGACAGCTCGAGGGAGGCGACCTGAGTCTGACGGCCGAACTCGCGCGCCAGAAGCTGATCCATCGACACGTCCGCGACGATCTCGGTCTCCGTGCGTCCACCCTGGGGAATCCCGGTCAGGAACGATCCGGAGGCCCCGGCGTGGATCTGCACCCACGTCGCGCGTATCCCAGAGAGGACCAGCATCTGATCTCGGAAGGGCGCCAGCGGCTCCATGACGGGAGACAGCTCGAAGTCGGTCCCTTCTCCCTTGGGCGACCAGTATTGCATGGCCATCCCATTGGGTACGTAGAACGTCTGGAACCGGTGAATCCGCTCCTGCGCCTGCTGACCGCGCAGACCGAACGCCGGAATCATCGCATCGAGAAGAGGCAGCGCGAGCGTCGCCCCCAACCCCTTGAGAACGGTTCTCCGGGGTAGCGATTTCCCGGTCAGAATGGTCGTCATGTGGAGCCTCCCCATTCGAGTCTTTCGTACGACTTCTAGATCGCTTCGCCCGCGCTTCGCATCAGGAACGTCGGGCTCTTCGTGATTCCCAGTATAATCGAGGACCAACGGTATCCGTCGTCCTCACCCCCTCGCACTATGCTGCGCACCGTTGGCTGGTCGAAGTATCCGAGCGGCCGCCCGATCGCGTAGGACATGAGCTTCTCGGTCAATGTGCGCACAAACTGCTCGTCGTACTCGAGCAGCAGATCCCGCAGAGACGCGATGCCGTCGAGCTCGACCCCGCTCGGCCAGGTTCCTCGGTTGTCCACCGGACTGCCCGTAGGGTCTCGGTCGCGCCAGGCGCCCGTGGCGTCGAAGTTCTCCAGAGCGAACCCGAGCGGATCGAGGACGGAGTGACAACTCGCGCAGAGCGGATCCTGACGGTGCTGCTCGAGCCGGTCGCGGATCGTCATGGAGAGCGCTTCCATCCCCTGGTCCAAACTCGTGTCGACGTTGGCGGGGGGTGGGGGTGGATCCGCGCCCAGGATGTTGTCCAACAGCCATTTGCCTCGCAGCACCGGTGAGGTCCGGTCCGGGTACGCCGTGATCGCCATGAGCCCGCCGTGACCGAGCAGGCCGCCTCGCTGCTCCGGGTTCGGGAGCATGACCTTTCTCGGTCGACTCCCGTAGACACCGGGAATCCCGTAAAACCGGGCGAGCCGCTCGTTCGCGTACGTGTAGTCGGCCTCCAGGAGATCCAGGATGCTCCGGTCTTCCCGGATGGCCTCCGAGATGAACAGCTCGGTCTCCTGCCGGAATGCATCGATCAGGCTGTCATCGAAGTCCGGATAGAGGTCGGGGTCGGCGAGCTTCTCTGGGAGGAGCCGAAGGTTGAGCCACTGAGAAGCGAAGCCCTTCACGAGCGCGGAGCGCGCTCGCTCGTCGGCCAGCATTCGGCGAACCTGAGTCTCGTAGACGTCGGGGTCGGTCAGTCGGCCGGCCTCCGCGACCTCGAGGAGCTCCTCGTCCGGAATGCTGCTCCAGAGGAAGAATGAAAGGCGCGAGGCCAGCTCCACGTCGCTCAACTCGTAGACGCCGCCGGGTCCAGCCCCTTCCGGCTGACGGTAGATCCTGAAGAGGAACTCGGGATCGACTACCAGACGCTCCAGGGCCATCTGGATCCCAGCGTCGAAGCTTCCGCCCTCGGCGCGCCCCTCCTCGAAGAATTCGAGTAGGACCTGCACGTCCACATCCCCGACCGGACGCCGATAGGCGCGCCGAGCCATTCTGGAGACGATTTCGCGTGCGCACTCGAGCTCTGTCGACCCGGGCTCGGGCGTGCAGGAGAAGATCTCGCGTCGGCTGGGGGTGTCGGTCGCCAGTCCCGTAATCTCGTAGGGGCCGCCGATCTGAACCGAGTGGACGCTGGCGTGGTCCATGTAGATCTGGTCGTTCGTGAGCACGCGCCCCCGCTGCTGCGGCTGTGGAAGCCCCTCCGGCTCGAACTGCTCTCGGGGGAAGGTCACACCGACCACGTGCGGACCCGCCTCGACGTGCAGACGCAGCTCCAGATGCGCGTCCCCCGTCATCTGCATGTACTCCTCCCACTCCGGCGCCCCGAAGGACCCCGGCTCACCGGATCCGGCATAACTCGCCGCGGCGGGTCGATAGTCGAGCGCCCCCCCGCCGACCGTGAACCGCTCGAGCAGCGCACCGTCCATCCTCAGGTCGACCTCCTGCGGCCAGCCCATTCCCATGAGGTAGTCCTGGTACTGCCGTCGAAGACGGATCTTGATCAGATACTCCCCGTCGGCCGGGAAGATGTGTCGGGCCGCGATGCCGCCTCTCGAGCCGAAGGGCAGCTCGTCGTCCTGTCTTTGATCCTGGATGATGTGCAGCGGAACCTCGAACGTCTCCACCCCGGGAGCCGCGGGTGGAAGCCCGACGGCGAGACGCGTGACCTGGCGCGCCACCGACATGTAGCGCTCCATGTGCGCGGTAGTGATGGAGAGCGCGTCCGCGAAGTTGTCGAAGCTGCCGTCCGCGGTCTCGTCACCCGGCAATAGAGAGGTGACGTCGACATCCAGACCGAGCAGATCGTTGATCGCGTTGTTGTACTCGAGGCGGTTGAGCCGATGGACCGGGTTCGTCGTTCCAGGGTTGGGCGGGGCGCTCGCCGCCACCAGGTCCAACTCCGTTTCGAGCCATCCGGCGACCAGATCGTAGGCCTCGGGGGCTGGGCGGGGGACGTCGCCTGGCGGCATCGTCCCCGTGCGCAGCTTCCGGATGACCGCCTCCCACTGCTCCGCGGCGGGCCCGGGGTTCTCCACATCCAGGATGTCGAGCGCTAGGCCTCCGGTCAGGAGGGTCTGGTTGTGGCAGACGACGCAGTAGGCGTCCAGGATCTCACGGACTTCTTCCGGATTCGCGGGTGCCGACGCGTCGTAGCTCGGCACCGATGCGAGGGCCACGGGCATGCTCGAGTGGGGGAGGGGTGCGACGGAGGTCTGCGCACCGATCACCGCCATCGCCACAGCTCCGCCCAGGAAGAGCGCCGCGACCGACGCATGCCCGGCCCTGGATTGCCGACTCGCCGACCTCTGCTCTACCGCTTTCGTGAGACGCATTCGGATGTGTCCCCTGGCCCCGACCGAACGGACCGAGCCCTCAATCCTCGTGATCCTTCGCGTGTGTCTCGATTCGCTTCACCTCTTCGTGCGCGTGATCCTTTCTGAGTGCCCGATTCCTCGCGCGGATGTCGCGTTTTGCGCGACCCCGCGTCTGATCCGAACTGACCGTGGGGATCGACATCAGCTTTTCCACCCTCACGCTCCCACACGTCGGACACACAGGTGCGGCGGAGGACTTGAGCACCAGGTACTCGAACTCTTCGTCACAAGCCGCACACCGATACTCGAAGATTGGCACCGCGCCTCCGGCCACCTGGTTCCCAACTTAGAAAAAATAGCCTTCGAACGCCTGGGAGACAAAAAGAAGCGGACTCACCGGCGCAGTGCCCCGTTCGATCCGCCTCGCCTGCCCGGTCAGCCCCCCACGAAAATGATCAGACCGCCGATTCCGACCGCGGTGAGCACCCGTCCCCAGGAGAACGCCCTGCCCTCGCCAGGCGCCGCGGCGCGACTCCAGACCATGATGACCCCGCAAGTCGTCGAGCCCGTGTACTGTATTGGAGCCTGCGACCCCTGGTACACCTCGATCCCCTCCACACCCGAGACCGGGAACATCTCGTCGAAGCGGACGGGATTGGACATGACGACTCCGTCGAGCACTACGAGAGGTCGGCAGCTCTGTCGGAGGAGGACCACGTCACCCCGACCGGAACGACCGGGAATCACACGGACCCCCGGGACGGTGCGGAACAGGTCCACCAACCGCGTGGGGGCCTGCTCTTCGATATCCTCGCGGGAGAAGAAGTATCCCCGTCCGATCGCCTCCCTCTCGTAGAAGCCCGCGCTCTCCAGTCTGGTCTCGCGTCTGGCAACGGCCACGATGGGCTCTAGCTGGAAGTCGACCTGCACGATCTCCACCCGGAGATCGACTACTCCCTCTTCGGACAGGACGAGAAGATGGGAGAGCGCGGCGAACGACGGCGAATCCACGCTCAGCTCATAGCCGTCCAAGGGTAGGACGTCCGTGCTGAACTCTCCCGTCGGGCCGGACGACCCGGACCAGAGCGCCTCCCCATTTGAGCCGGCGGGAACCAGCTCGATCTCCGCGTCTGGCACGGGCTCCCCGGTCGTTCGATCGACGATCACCCCGAAGATGCGGACGCCCTCATCCGGATCGACACCCGCATCCTGAGCAGTCAGCCCTGCGCCGCA
>JAHEKL010000348.1 GCA_024638345.1 Gammaproteobacteria bacterium
GAAACCACGAGATCGAACGGCTGGGCCGGCCCACTGCCTGTGGAGACCTGATGGGTGACCTGGCCGTTCGAGCGATCCAACTCGATCGAATTCACCGGATTCGCCAGGAGAATCTTGCCCCCGAGCTCTCGAAAGAGACGAACCAGGGCGTCGACCAGAGCCCCGGTGCCACCGAGTGGGAAGAAGACCCCCCACTCTCGCTCGAGGTGGTGGATGAGCGTGTAGATGGAACTCGTCTCGAAGGGGTTCCCGCCGACGAGTAGCGAGTGGAAGCTGAGGGCCTGCCGTACGTGCTCGTCCTGCACGAAGCGGCTGACGGTCGCATAGACCGACCGGTCGGCTCGCAGTCGGATCAGATTCGGGGCGACTCGGACCATGTCCGAGAACCGAAGGAACGGCGTGGCCGCCAACTCGCTGTACCCGGCCTGAAAGACCTTACCGGCGTACTCGACGAACGCCAGGTAGCCCTCTACGTCGGAGGGATTCCTGGCCTCGATCTGCGCCAGCATCGAACGGGTATCCCCGTCGTAGTCGAAGGTTGTCCCATCCTCCCAGTGTAGGCGGTAGAAGGGCTGGACAGGCACGAGGGTGACGTAGTCGCTCAGGCTCCGGCCCGCCTCGTCAAAGAGCTCCTCGAACACGTGAGGGGCCGTGATCACGGTGGGACCGGCGTCGAAGACGAATCCATCCTGCTCATAGACGTACGCGCGACCTCCGGGGCGGTCGCGAGCCTCGAAGACGGTCGTATCGAAGCCGGCCGTCTGGAGTCGGATGGCCACCGCGAGGCCACCGAAGCCGCTTCCCACGACCGCTGCCCTGGGAGGCGCTCCCATGTCAGCCGAACGCTCGCTCGAGGCGGTCTACGTAGTCACGGACTTCATCTCTCTCGGAAGGAGCGAGACGCTCCCGACCGAGCGTACGGACGGCGGTGTCGAGCTGGCGACGGATCCTTGCCGGCGCGATCGACTCGAGCTGGGATCGCATGCGGTCCAGGACGAGCTCCGCCTCCCAGTCGATCTTGGCCTTGCGGGCCTGCCGGACGGTCTCTGCATAGGCGAACTCGTCTCCGGTCTCGGCCAGCCACGCCCAGGGCCAGGTCGGACGGGCCAACCTCACGTCCTCGATCCCCTTCGCTCGCCGCTTAGCCACGGAGACGCCGCTCCAGTCGTCGAGCATCTGAAGACCCACCCCGAGCTCCGCACCGAATCGTCCGATCGCCTCGACCGTGTCCGGGTAGCCTTCGGCGGCCCGCGCTCCCAACAGGGCTGCCAGCCGAGTCAGGGATCCCGTCTTCAGACGTGTGGCTCCAGCGACCAGCGCATGCACGTCCCCTCTCTTGGCGGAGGTGATGCGGACGGAGAGGTCCAAGGCCTGCCCCTGGTGGCAAAGGAGCAGTGCCAGGCTCACGTCCTCGTAGAGTGCGAGCCGGATCTCGTGAGCCACGGGGACCCTCGATAGGAGCGCGAGGGCGAGGAAGTAGAGCCAGTTCCCCATGTTGAGCGCGATCGGCAGTCCGTAGGTCCGATGGATGGCCGGTTGGCCCCGACGCAGACGGGAGTCGTCCTCGATGTCGTCGATGACCAGGGAGCCAGCGTGCAGCACCTCGATCGCGAGAGGGAGAAGCTCAGGGACTTGGCCCGGGTCACCGCCGGCGAGCCGCCACGATCGCTCGACGAGACGAGCCCGCAGCCCCTTACCGGTGCGGTTGAGAATGTCCCGGGCAGGGTCGAGGAGGGCGGAATCCCAGATCTCGGAATCGACCCGAGCCTCCGACCACAGAGAGCTGGGCAGCTCTTGTAGGAGTGAGCCCAGGGAGGACACGAGTCTGGGTCCAGTCTCTTGGAAGGGCGCGTTCGAGCTCATGCCGCCCTTCCGGCTCGAAAGCGGTGTCGAATGGAAAGACCGCGTGGCGGTCGCCCCAGAAGCAGTCGCATCCGGTCCCTCCGCCGAAGCCTCAGGGCGTAGAAGTTCTCGATCGTGGCGGACGGCATTCGATAGAAGCGTTCGAAGATCGCCGACCGCGCCTGCGGCGGATACCATCGGAACAAGAGGCGATTGAGCAGCTGCGCGAAGGCGACTTGTCGCTCGTGCTCCCGGACGAGTCGGACGAAATCCGAGTTGAAGACCGACTCCGCCGGACGGCTCGCCACGCACTCGGCCAGCCGAAGTGCCACCGGGAAGGAGTAGCCCGTACCAGGGTGAAACCATCCCCCTCGGTATCCGGCTACGAGTGGACCGCCGTCGGGGGGAGAGAAGGTGTCGGCCCACGGCATGGGGAGCACCCCCTGCTCCTCCCTCCTGACCCCAGCCACGTCCCAGCCGTGCTGAGACGCATAGCGACGGATCTCGGCGCGCTCACGGTCCAGGCAGAGATCGGGCGAGTCGTGAAAGTAGGTGTTCTCCACCAATAGGACCTGAGGGTCCAACGGGAGGACGTACATGAAACGAAATCCCTCACCCTGGTCGATCACCGCATCCATCAAGATGGGAAGATGCACGTCGTGCGGTCGGGTCAGTTGAAGCTCCAGCCCGACAAACTTCTGATATCCGGCCCGGACCGGGACCTGAGGAAGACCCGGACCGCGGGCGTCGACCACGACGGTCGCCCTCAGATCGCGACCCGAGCGAAGGCGCACATGGTCGGACGCGAGC
>JAHEKL010000001.1 GCA_024638345.1 Gammaproteobacteria bacterium
CTTCGGGTCGCTCTTCGGGGTGCGAGCGTCGATCATCGACCCTTGGGGCTGGTTCACCGAGGGTACGAACGCGCTGTTCTTTCCCTCTCTGACCGTCTTCGCCGCCTGCCTGGTGCTGCTGGCGTTTCGTCGCGAAGAGACGCTCGTGCTCGATCGGAAACGCGCGGCTACGAGAGAGGTCGTGACGGTCTGACGCACGACGTCGGCTTCACTCACGAATGTCTCGATCGGATTGGCCAGCCTATTCGTTCAACAGGTAACCGAAAATGAGTGGCGTAACGATGGTTGCATCGGACTTGATCAGGAACTTGGGTGTGTCGACCGCCAGCTTGCCCCAAGTGATCTTCTCGTTCGGGACGGCGCCGGAATACCCCCCATACGAGACCTCGGCGTCCGAGATCTGGCAGAAGTATCCCCAGAAGGGCACCTCACGCTGCATGTCCTGGATGATCGAGGGCACGGCGCAGATGGCGAAATCCCCGGCGATCCCGCCCCCGATCTGGAAGAAGCCGACCGAGGGGGTGTCCGACAGCCCATCGGTCTGAGCCAGATACCATTCGATCAGATGCGCGAATTGCTCCGTTCCCGTTCGGCAGCATTGGTGATGGGGGACCCTCCCTGTCAGCACTGCTGCCGCGAACATGTTTCCGGTGGTCGAATCCTCCCAGCCGGGTGAGTAGACCGGAATTCCCTTTTCCAGGGCCGCCAGCAGCCATGCGTGCTCTGGGCGGCCCTGATAGTGCTCCTCCAGCTCTCCGGAGCCCAGGATGTCGAACAGGTACTCCGAGGCGAACTTCCGGGCACCCTGCTCACACGCTTCCTTCCATCTCGAGACCAGGGCGCTTTCCAGGTGCCGCATGATATCCTCGGGGATGCACGTGTCCGTGACCCGGTTCATCCCCCTTTCATAGAGCGCGAGCTCCTCGGCGGCCGATAGCGCCCTCCAGTTCGGAATCACCTCGTACTCGGCATGACCGAGGAGGTTGAAGACGTCCTCCTCGAGATTCGCTCCTGTGCAGGAGATCGCGTGAACCTTGTCCGCACGGATCATCTGGGAGAGACTGATGCCGAGCTCGCCGGTAGACATGGCCCCGGCCAGGGAGACGAGCATCTTTCCACCTGAATCCAGGTGGCGCTCGTAGGCCCGAGCCGCGTCCAGCGTCTCCCGGGCATTGAAGTGGAGGTAGTGCTTCTCCATGAACTCGCGGATGGAACCCATCGCACTTTCCCTGGCTGGGACGCATTGAACGGCTCGAAAGAGTGGCTAACCTAGGGTTTCCTCACGAGGGCTTCCAGAGGTCCCGGTGATCGATAGAGACCCATCGGACCACCGCCCCTTCCTCGTCCTCACACCCCGGCCGAGATCCCACCTCGTGGGACCACATGAGGCCGAGAGCCCCGTGAGCCGTCCCGTCTCGGGTCTCGTGACCGGTGGAGGTCTGGTGGCGGTCATGGACTCTGCACGTGGCCTGCAGGCCCTTTGGCGGGGAGAAGAGCCGCTCTTCCTCGGATTGTCTCTCCAGTTGGACGGGTCCGACCTCCTGCCCCACCCGCCGTTCAGCTGGGGAAAGGGCTCATGGATCGGCCGATATCGCGTCGATCCCAATCTGACTCTCGTGGAGAGGGCCCTCCTTCCGGACGATCCTCCTGGCTTGGTCCTCCAGTGGTCCCTCGGTGGGTATCGCGACAAGCGAGCGCCACCCACACTCACCGTCCGACTGCTTGGTCGAGACTCCAAATCATTGTACGACTGTGTTATACAGATGACATACGAGCATCCCGCAACCGTGTGTATCATACCCGATGAGGCCGATCCGAGCCGGACGGAGATGCTCATCCTCGGCCTGCGTGAGCGGGAACGACTGAGAGAACGTCGAGCCGATCCTCCGTTCCAGCCACTCGAGATCTCCATCGATGGCCGGACCGTCGACGAGCTCCAAGCTGCCATCGACATCCTGACCGAGGCTGGCCTGGAGGGGCCCCCGAACACGAGGCCGCCGGACCCGGAGGCGCGTGAGCTGTTTCTTCGCGGCCTATCCGCCGACGGTCCGTCGTACCTCTCCGGCGCAGAGCTGGTGGAGCTGGGTCTCGGCGCCCTCGCGGCCGGCTTGCAGGGGCTGGGTCGGCGTGCCTTGGAGGCCGCGGCGCGCGACTCGTCCACGCCCCCGCTGGCGATTCTGTATTTGGCCGCTCAATACGCTCTTTGGTCGGGCGACCCTAACCTTCTGACGCGGCTGATGCCCACCCTGGCCAAGGCCGGGGGGGCTTTGGAGACAGGAGCGCGTGTACCGACGTTGCCGACGCCGTCGGAGACGCTTCGACTCGTCCTGGACGCCCTCGAGCCCCTCGGAGAAGATCCGTGCACGGAGTCGCTCGGTCGAGAACTACAGCGGTTGGATCGCGCCACCGCGGGGCTCGGCCGATCGTTGCCGACCGTGCGCTCCCGTACGGTGGGGGACGTCGGACCCTCGCCCGACGGAACCGAGTCGGACCCGGCAGCGGTAAGGCTCGAGCCCGTCGCAGCTTTCGAGCATCCGTATTTCAGCGGGGTCGCGCCGGCCAGGACCGTCCACAGCTCTCGACTGATCCGCGCCTGGGTAGAGGGACAGCTCGGCCTACGTGCGGACGGGGCCTTCGGTCGACTCCGGCTGGCGCCCAGGCTCCAGCCCGAGTGGGGTCGGATGACGGTGCGGGGTCTTCGGATCGGAGACGCGAGAATCGACCTCTCCTATCAGCGGAACGATGACCTCTTCGACCTCGAGTTGAACCAACAGACGGGGCGCTTCCCATGCAACGTCGTATTCGCGCCACTGCTTCCCATCGCAGAGATCGAGCGGATCGAAATCGGGGGAGCGCGGGCCGACGTGCGGTCGTGGCCCGAGGGCGAGGGCGTGCGCATCGAGTGTCAGTTTCCCCTCGATCCGGGCCGGTCCATTCGGGTCGTGGCGAGGAGGACGCGCTGAGAGCCGGTTAGCCTTGCCGTCCAACTTGGGCGCTCCTACTGTCCCCCGACCCCGAACGCCCACCGCGCAGGCTCCCCCATCAGGTTGGTGGCCTCCTTGAGCAACGCAGATCGTCCCTGGTACCGCAGGCTTCATTGGCAGGTCTTCATCGCGATGGCGCTGGGCATCCTCACCGGCGCCGTTTTCGGGGAGCCCGCGGCCGCTCGTATCGGCTGGATCGGGGATCTGTTCATGGAGCTGCTGCGGATGATCATCATTCCGCTCGTCTTGACCTCGATCATCGCGGGAGTGGCGACGGTCGGGGGTGGAAGCACGATCGGACGGCTGTTCTCCAAAACGCTCGGCTACTACGTGCTTTCCAGCTCTTTGGCGGTAGTGACCGGCCTCGCGCTCGTCAACCTCATTCGCCCGGGCGTCGGATCGGATATCGGCGGAGCCGTCTCTCAGGAGCTTCCCGAGCTCTCGACTCCGAGCTCTCCCATCGAGCTGCTCTTCGACGTGGTCCCGGAGAACGTCATTCAAGCGGCCGCGAACACGGAGATGCTGGCCATCATCTTCTTCTCGATCGTGTTCGGAGCCTCGATCAGCGTCCTCCCGGAACGCACCCGAACGATCCTGACGGACCTGTTCGACGCCCTCTTCCAGACGATGATGAAGTTGACGAACGGGATCATCTTCTTCCTTCCGCTGGGCGTGTATGGCCTGATCACGACGATGGTGGGCACGACGGGGTTCAGCGCGTTTCGAGCCCTGGCCTTCTACGTGGTCACGCTCGGAGCGGGACTCACGGTGCATCTCTTCATCGGGCTACCTCTCCTTCTCATCCTGCTGGGACGCATCAGCCCGAAGATCCACTTCGCGAACATGCGCGAGCCCTTGCTGGTCGCGTTTTCCACGAGCTCGTCCGGGGCGACTTTGCCGGTCACGATGGCCGCGGTCGAAGAGAAGGTCGGCGTTTCGAATCGCGTGGGATCCTTCGTGCTCCCCATGGGAGCCACGGTCAACATGGATGGTACTGCGCTGTTCGAATGTGTCGGGGCGCTCTTCATCGCCCAGGCCCTCGGATTCGACCTCAGCCTCGTTCAGCAGGCCGTAGTGGTGCTTACGGCGATCCTGGCGTCGATCGGAGCCGCGGCAGTGCCTTCCGCTGGTTTGGTGGTGATCTTCATTGTCCTCGAGGCGATCAATCTCCGAGGCCCCGAGGTGAACGTAATCGTGGGGTCCATGCTCGCGATCGACCGGCCGCTCGACATGTACCGCACGGCGGTCAACGTCTTCAGCGATTCCTGCGGAGCGGCGATCATCGCTCGGTCCGAAGGGGAGACCGAGGTCGATCAGGTGGCACGGTAAGAGCTACTTCCTGGTTCTGCGCTTCGCCTTCCTGTATTTCTTGGCGGTTTCTTCCGCCACTTCCGCGTCCAGATATCCGTGTTCGACCAAGATATCGAGGAGGCGCTCTCCTCGATCCGGAACCGGCGTTCGGCTCACCGCTCGCGCGAACTCGATTCGGTGCTTCTCGTCGATATCGTCCATGATCCCGATCGGGGCCCCGTAACGAAGGAGGATGCGCTTTGCATCCACCGCCACGGAATCAGTCACATTGTCCTCCCGGAGGGGATGAGCCTGCCTGCGGATGAAGAGCATTGAATCTACAACTCTGATGACACTCTTGAAAACATCTGGTTCCATTCACTCGACTTCTCGACGATCCGAGCGCGAGGGGGTACCTTGCGGTCCGTTCGCCAAACTCCCGCCCCAGCTTCCTCCATGGCTGACGAGCACCCCAATCTTTCCCGGTCGGTCGAGGACTACCTCAAGGCCATCTATTCGCTGTCACAGAAAGGAGAGGCGGCCTCCACGAGTGAGATCGCCGGAGCGCTCGAGGTCCAACCCGCCTCGGTCAGCGGTATGGTGAAGCGACTGGCGGAAGCCGGCTACGTGGAGCACCTCCCCTACAGGGGCGTGCGTTTGAGCGCCGAAGGCACCCGGGAGGCCCTGCGGATCATTCGACGCCATCGGGTGCTCGAGACTTACTTGAGCCAGCGCCTGGGCTACTCGTGGGAGGACGTTCACGCGGAGGCGGAGCGTCTGGAGCACGCGGCGTCGGACGAGCTCATCGACCGAATGGCTTCAGCCCTGGAGGACCCGAGTCACGACCCACACGGGGCGCCGATCCCCACCCGCGCTGGAGACGTCGAGGCGATCGATCACCCCACGCTTGCCGAGGTCCAAGCCGGTGATCGAGTGAGAATTCGCGCGGTTCGAGACGACGATCCTGAGCGACTACGCTACATGGAGGCCCGGGGACTTCTGCCCGGTGTCCTGCTCCACATCGATTCGACCGCGCCCTTCGATGGCCCGATCACCCTTCGAGTGGGAGAAGAAGCGGCAGCGTCCCAGACCATCGGGCACGAGTTGGCTGCGCTCATCCGAGTCGCGGTCGTGGACAACTGAAGGAATCGGCCTCGACGGCCGGTCGGCGGTTGCAGGTCTAAGGCTCGGGCAGCTGCGAGCGATGGAGATGCAGGATCCGCCAGCCCTCGTCACCCCGAACCAGATAGGCGGTCTCGAAAACGAGCGCTTCTTCATCCCACGCACCGGACTCGCCCTCTCGCAACATCGATAGGAGGGTGAGCACAAGCGCCGACCCGTCTCCGTCGATCACTACCTCTGTCTCGACGGGCTCGTAGACCAGTCCCTCCGCATGCCGACGCCGGAGCTCCAGAAGCAGCTCGCCCCGGCTGGCTGTCTCTGTAGCTCGCCCCACGAGCGGATCCACAAGGGTCGCTCCGCTATCCAGCTGCGACAGAGACACGGAGAGATCACCCGTAGCCACGGACTCTCTGAAGGACTCCACGGCGGTGAGAACCAGGTCGATGCGATCGGCGAGCGATTCCTGGGGTTCTGGCCCGGCAAGTGCGATCCCCAGCGGCGGCCCGTCCCGATCCGCTTCTGGGTCACTGCGCTCGAAGGTGCACGCGGAGATCGATGACAGTAGCAGACAGACGAGCAACTGAAACCCGACAGCAGCCCTCGGGAGGCGCCCCGCCTCGCATTGAGCACCTGAGCGGGCAGACTGAACGCTCAAGGGGCGCGTCGCCGATACAGCCCGAGCCGAATCGGGGGATCCACCGACCAGTGGAAGTAGAGGCGGTTCTCACCTTCCACGATGATCCCTTCCTTTCGGTCTCGCAGCTTCGGGTAGTCGACCCCCTGTACGTTCTCCACGACCAGAAGCTCGTCGTCCTGTAGTCCATCCAGGAGACTCTGGACCTGGGACTCGAGCTGCTTGGTGAGCGCGGCCTCGGCCTCGGATTGCACCGGACCCTCGGTCTTCCCTTCGATTTTAGCTTCCCGAACCTTTTCGTAGGCCTCCTCGAGCTCGGTCAGGGGCAACGAGGCCACCCGATCCCGCCGGTAGGAGATCTCGCTCAGCGCTCGATGGTCGAAATGGGGTACGACGGTGTGGAGTGAATTGCCGTATTTGCGGTATAGCATCTCTACGCTCTAACTGGAGAAGTCCAAGAGGCTTTCGATCTCCTCGTCCGAAAGGTCTTCGGCGGATTTGCTGCCCATCCCGCGACCTGAACGAGAGCGCGAGTAATCGTCCTCGTCCCGCTCGCGCGAGCTCCCCGCATAGTCGAACTCGGCCACGGATCGTCTGGGCAACCTACGTCCGAGGCGATGCTCGATAGACCTCAGGTATCCCAGATCGGCGCCGGTCACGAACGTGACGGCCGTCCCCACTGCACCGGCACGGCCGGTGCGCCCGATCCGATGAACGTAGTCCTCCGGATCCACCGGCACGTCGTAGTTCACCACGTGCGAAATCCCTTCCACATCCAGTCCTCTTTGTGCGACATCCGTCGCGACGAGAACCCTCACCTGACCGGATGCGAAACGATCAAGGGCTCGGGCCCGATGAACCATGTTGCGATCCGAGTGCATCGCGTCGGTCGCGATGCCGGCTTTCTCGAGCCAGCCTTGCAGGCCATCCGCCTCGGCTTTCGTCCTGGTGAAGACCAGCACCTGGTCCCAGGACGGATCCTCAAGGAGCGCCAGCAGCAGTCCGGATTTCTTCTCGGGCTTGACGGTGTAGACGCGCTCCTCGATCCCCTCGGCCGTGGTGCCCTCCGGTGTGGCTTCCACCCAGAGGGCATCCTTGGTGATTTGGAGGGCCAGCGCATGAACCCCGTTCGGCATCGTCGCGGAGAAGAGCATACTCTGACGACCCTTGGGCGTGCGTCGGAGCACGTCTTCGATCTGCGGACGGAATCCCATGTCGAGCATGCGATCCGCTTCGTCCAAAACCAGGACGCGGACGTTCGACAGATCGACGTTGCCTCTTTCCAAGTGGTCGTTGAAGCGGCCCGGTGTCGCAGCGAGGATCTCGAATCCTGAGGACAGGGCCGTGATCTGAGGTCCATAACCGACCCCACCCACGACGCAGGCCACTCTCAGCCGGGTACCCTGGGCCAGCTCTTCGGCGTCCTCGGCAACCTGCGCCGCCAGCTCTCGGGTTGGGCAGAGGACCAGAACCTGCAACCCTCCACCCGCGCGAATCCGCTCTATGGCTGGAATCATGAAGGCACCCGTCTTGCCCGTGCCGGTCTGTGCGATTCCCACCACGTCACGTCCGTCCATTGCAGCCGGAATCGCCTTCTGCTGGATCGGGGTGGGCACGGACCAGCCGATAGCCTCTATGGCCGCCAGGCGCGCATCCGTAAGATGGAGATCCTTGAATGTGTCCACTTTGTGCAAATCGGCTCCCGGAGTCGTGTCCGAACCGCGAAATGGCCTCGCCTACAAGTTTAGAAGAATCCTACCCTTCCGCCCACGGTTGCGCGCGGCCGTGACCGCCCTTCGAAGCTCGTGACCATCGCTCCCCGCGAGTCCGGTGCCCCCATGCGCATCCTTTTCGTCTGTCTGGGCAACATCTGTCGTTCTCCGCTCGCCGAGGGGATCTTCCTGCGGCTGGCCCGCGAAGCGGACGCGGAGGACCGCTTCCAAGTCGACTCCGCGGGCACGGGCGCGTGGCATGTGGGGGAAGCTCCCGATCCCAGGTCCGTGGAGGTGGCGAAGAAGAACGGCATAGAGCTCGTCGGAGCGGCGCGCCAGATTCGTGCCGTCGATTTCTCCTCCTACGACATGATCCTAGCGATGGACGCGGACAACCTCCGGGATCTCGAGAGGCTTCTCGGATCAGGAGCCGCGCGGGCCAAGGTTTCCCTCCTGAGACAATTCGATCCGGACGCTGAAGGTGATTTGGACGTGCCGGATCCGTACTTCGGTGGACCGAGCGGCTTCGACGACGTGTTCCAGCTGATTCATCGGGCCTGTCGAGGGCTGATCTCGGAGCTTGGAGGGGCTGCCGGGAAGCCGGACGAGCTCTGACGGGTGGAACCGGTGATTCCCAGAGACGTGATGAAGGGAGTGGCGCGCACGCTCGGAGATCTGGACGTCGAGCACCTCTTCTCAGATACCACGAGCATCGGGGGCGGCTGCATCCACCCTGCCGTGCGAATCCGCAGCCCAGCACTGGGTAGCGCATTCCTCAAGTGGGCTCCCGAGCCCGGCGCGGGGTCGTTTGGGATCGAGGCAGCGGGTCTGGAGGCGCTGAGGCGAGCGGACGGGCCAAGGGTGCCCTTGGTCCTCGGCTTCGAGGAGGGGGGCCCCACAGCCAGAGGCTGGCTCCTGCTGGAGTACATCTCGACCGGGCGTCCGACCGATCGCTCCGCAGCCCTGCTGGGATCGGCCCTCGCGCGCCTTCACGACCCCCTCGACGATTCGACACCGGGATGGCACGAGGACGGCTACATCGGCCCGCTACCCCAGAAGAACCTGCCGGATGGGCTTCGCTGGCCCGCGTTCTGGGTTGAGAGCCGACTTCAGCCACAGTGGCAGAGCGCCGCTGGAAGCTTCGATCCAGGAGACCGTCGTAGCTGGGACCGGCTCGTACATGCGGTCGAGCCGCTCTTGTCTGAGTGGGAGCCGGACGGGATGTCGCTCCTACACGGAGACCTCTGGAGCGGAAACGTCCTGACGGACGAGGTCGGGAAGCCGGTGCTCGTGGACCCTGCGGTATACAGGGGGCACCGGGAAGTCGATCTGGCAATGATGGAGTTGTTCGGCGGGTTCCCCGCGGGCGTGATGCAGGAGTACGAGCGGAGCGCGCCCCTTCAGGCCGGATATCACGAGGTCCGGAAAGCGCTGTACCAGCTCTACCCGCTGCTAGTGCACGTGAACCTCTTCGGCCGGACCTACGTTCCCGCGGCACGCGATCGGATCCGCAGCAGCCTCAAGCACCTGGGCTGATTGCGCCCGTTCAGGCGGAGGCGAGTCGGTCGATCGCGTCTCTCAAGAGCTCGTCGGAGGTGGCGAAGCTCAGACGCACGAATCGATCGTCGCCGAACGCCGCCCCGGGCACGAGCGCGACGCCTTTCGTCTCGAGGACATGCGAACACCAGTCCCCCGAGCCGGCGATTCCGTCTCGATACTCCGCATCCACCCTGAGGAAGAGGTAGAACGCTCCATCAGGCCTCAGGAACGATAGATGCGGAAGCTTCTCTCGAATCAGGCGCACCACCAGATCCCTGCGTCGATGAAAGGCGGTGACCATCTCGTGGATCGCGGCGTTCGCCTCCTCACGCTGTGTCAATGCCGCCAGCGCCCCCATCTGCGAGGGAGTGGCCGCGTTCGAGGTCGTCTGGCTCTGCAGCGCGCCGACCTTCGACGCCAACCCGGGCTCCGTAATCATGTAGCCGATGCGCCATCCGGTCATCGCGAAGGTCTTCGAGACACCGTCTACGATGACGAACGGACCGATGTCGGCGGCGGACAGATCGACCAATCCGGGGGCCACGGGGCTGTCGTCACGAAAGCAGATCTGTCGATAGATCTCGTCGCTGATCAGACAGACCTCGTGCTCCCTGGCCCACCCAGCCACCGCCCTGAGCTCCGCGAGAGAGTAGACCGTTCCCGCGGGGTTCGAGGGGGAGCAGATGATCAGCCCTCGGGTCCTGGGAGTTCGCGCGCGTTCGAGATCGTCCGGCGTCAGCTTGAAATCGCGCTCTTCGGGTCCGGTCACGAACACCGGCTCGGCACGAGCGAGCCCGACGATCTCGGGATAGGTCGTCCAATAAGGGCTCGCGATCAGGACTTCGTCACCCGGACCGAAGAGGGCGAAGCACGCATTGAACAGCGACTGCTTCGCTCCAGCGGTGATCACGACGTTCTCCGCGGACAGGCTCCACCCAGGAGTGGCCATTCTCATGACGTTCTCAGCCACCGCACGACGCAGCTCGGGTAGCCCGGATGCGGGTGTATATCGAGTCCGGCCAGCCCGGATGCCTGCGACCGCCGCGTCCGCGATGAAGGCCGGAGTATCGAAGTCCGGCTCTCCCGCACTAAGATTGATGATGTCCTTCCCCTCCGCGGCCAATTTCTTCGCGAGGGAGCTGACCGCCATCGTCGCAGACGGTTGAAGCTTGGAGATGTTTTCGCTGTAGTTCATGTGCGGTGCGGTTCGAAGGGGATCGACCCGGGAGTCGTCGAAAGCGAGGCAACATGCTCCGCAGGTCGCCGTCCTGGAGCAGGGCTGAGAATATCGACGCGCGCGAGAACCCAAGCAACCGGTGATGTCCACCCACATCCGATTCGTCTTCGACTACGTGGACCCGGGCTCCTACATCACGAGCCGTCTCTTGGACCGGTGGGCGGGGGATCCGCTGGCGGGTGTGCGAATCGACTGGACACCGCTGGAGCTGCGGATACCGACCCTTCCTCCGATCGATCCGACCGAGGAGGCGTGGTCGGAGCTGGCTCGATCCATGGCCGTCGTGGCCAGGCGCGAGAACATCGGTTTCTCGATTCCCGATCGGGTCCCGTGGACACGCAAAGCCCATGAGCTCGGGTTTCTCGCGCGCGAGAAGGGTTGCTTCGAGCTCGTCCGCAAAGCACTGTTCGGGGCCTATTTCGAGGCAGGTATGGACATTGGGCGAATCGACGTGCTGGTAGAGATCGCGACCCAGGTCGGCCTCGAATCGGCGGAGGCGAGGACGGTCTTGGGGGTCGATCGGTTTCGCACAGACGTCGAGGCTTGTAGACGGGGTCTGGGAGCCGAAGGTATCCGGGGCGTCCCGACCCTCCTGTCCGGCCACGAACGGTGGGAGGGGTTCCGGGGCTCGGCCTCGCTGAAGGAGTTTCTGAGCACCGCCGTGGACAAGGGTGCGAGGAGAGACCGAACGAGTGGGTCGGCCTAGGCCTGGCACGCAACAGGCTCCTCCAATGTCCACCTCCACCTATCCCCAGAGCGAAAGAAACGACGATGGCAGGCTACGTTAGAAAGACGGTGCTCTCACCGAACGAGGCGCTGGAGAGAGCATCGGAGATCCTTCCGGAGCGGGTCGGTCTCGAGCGGTCCAAAGCGTCCGGGCATGCCGCGACGTACAGCGGACGCGAAGGCACGGTGACTCTATCCGCTCACCGGCATTCGCTGTATACCGAGGTCACCGCGGAGACCGATCGACTTCGTACGTCCCGACTCGATTACGAGGTTCAGAAGTTTCTCAACTGTCTGCCCTACGAGGTCGGCGACCGAGGCGGTCCGGGCTCGGGCGACCCGACGAGAGCCTAGCGACTCCATGAGATCGTTCGAGGACCTCGGTCTGGCCCCGGAGCTCGTGGAAGCCCTGGCGTCGGAGGGCATCGAGAAGCCGACCCCGCTCCAAGTCGAGGTCATCCCCGTGCTTAGACGAGGTACCTCGGCGGTGCTGAGGGCTGCGCCAGGAGCAGGCCTCCTCGTCGCGTACGGCGCGGCCCTGCTGGACCAGCCGACTTCCGCCGAGAGCCATCCGGGAGCGATCGTCCTGACCACCGAAGCGTCGCGATCGAGGTCGCTGGCCCTTTCCTTGGGTCGAGTCGCCCAGGGCACCGGTCACCGAGTCGGAGCGCTCGGAGTCCCATGGGCGCAACCAGAACGCGCCGACATCCTCTTTTGCACCTTGGCGGATCTGGGGTCCGCCGTCCGACGGTCCCAGGTGAAGATCGAGCAGGTGAAGGCTCTGGTGATCGACGGGGCGCCCTCCGTGCTCGCGGACGCGAGGGCGAACGCCCACGGAGGTGAGGCGCTCCAAGCCCTGACTCGCGAGGGAATCCAGATCACGCTGATCAGCGAGCCTGTGACCGAGGTCGTCCGCCAGTGGGTGGCGGAGCACATGAGACGAGCGGTTTTTCTGCCCCCGGAGGCGGAATCCGGCGCGCCTTCGGTCACATCCTTGGAGCGCGGAACGCTTCGCGTTCGACCGGCGGCCGGCGACCCCGATGCGGCGACTGTGAAGACCATCTGCGAGCTCCGGGACGAGGGCTTCGAGCACGTGCTGGTCTTCACCAAATCGGATGACGACGCAGCCGACCTGGGGGATCGGATCGCACTTCAAGGATTCCAGACCGGACGTCCAGGAGATCCTGGATGCTTCGTCTGGCTGGGAGTCGATGCATTGGAGGCTCGAGCGGACTCGGCCGACCAGATCGAGCCCTCGCGAATGGCCATCGTGTCAGCCGATCCTCCCTCCGATCCAGACGAACTGGATCGGCGTCACGGCTTCGGCTCGGGTACCGCGGTCGTTCTCGCCCGTCCGCACGAATTGCCACATCTCCGGCGGATCGCCCAAGAAGCAGGGTATGTGCTCTCGATGGTGGAAGAGACGGTCCGCCTGGACGAATCGTCCCAATTCCTCGAACGACTGGAAGCGGCGCTGGTGGAAGAAGACCTCGTCCCCTATCTGGCGTTCCTCGAGCCGATCATGCATCGCAGGGGATCTGCCGAAGTGGCCGCGGCTCTCGCGGCCCTTCTCCGAAAGAAGGATCGGGAACAGCCCCTCACAACCGAAGGAGCATCACCTTCTTCGAATGTCACTCGGAAGACGGACATCACCCGTGGGGAAGGAAGACCGCCTGCGTGGGTCAGGCTGTTTCTGAGCATCGGCCGTCGGGACGGTGTGGCCGCGGGTGACTTGCTCGGTGCGATCACGGGTGAATCGGGCGTCGAAGGCAGCCAAGTCGGGAGAATCGACCTCAAGGATACGTTCTCCAGAGTCGAGATCGACGAGTCCGTGGCAGAGAAAGTGATGCGTTCGTTGAATGGAACGACGATTCGGGGCCGCAGCCTCCGTGTCGACTACGATCGAGGGGAGAGAAGACCGAGAAGGGAACCCGCCGCGCGCAAAAAGGCGGCACGTAAGCGTGATCGGCAGGACGGGTCGTAGCCAGAGCCAGCCCGAAAAAGAAACCGGTGCGGCTCCACTCCACCGCACCGGCCCCAATGAACACTTCGCCCCTCCCAGGTGCTCCCGCGTCGGATTCTGAAAACGCGGGATCGTCCTCCTATTTGACCGCGTCTTTCAGTCCCTTGCCCGCCCGGAACCCTGGTGTGGTGGTCGCTGCGATACGTATGGTCTGCCCGGTCCGAGGATTCCGACCGGTCCGTGCCTTCCGCTTCTTCGTCTCAAAGGTTCCGAAGCCCGTAATCTGCACGCGCTTCCGCTTCTTCAGCGCTTTGGCGATCACGCCATCCGTCGCGAAAAGGGCGTCGACCGCGCGACCCGCGTCGGCCTTCGTCATGCCAGTGGCCTTTGCGAGAGCATCCACCAGGTCGGATTTGTTCATCGGGTTCACTCCTCACGTAGGGTTCGTAAGAGGACTCGGGAGCCTCCGACCGCCCAAGAAGCCTTCCACTGGGTCCGCGCCCGGGTCGTGGGAATCAGGCCTCCGTGAGGCCGTGATCTCCCTAGAATCGAGCGTGGTGCGAAGGGGTAAGGGTCAGGATCGGAAGCTGCGTCAAGGGTAAGTACGGCCCAGAAGGCCGTCAAGAGAAGGGACCCGTCAGAAACCCCCGCGTTTATTGGGTTTCTGACAGGTCTGGAGTAAACGTTTGAAGCTGCCGAACCCAGCGCCTGGAATCGTCGAGAGTGCGGACCATGCAGGCAGTTCTACCAAAACACAGATCCAACTGTAGGTTAGGGGGAGCGATGAACGAAGCCGTGCCCTATTCTCGAAAGGAGCGAGACGATCTGCGCGCGGCTTCCGCAGAGGGCCGCCGGCTGGACTGTCCTCGCTGTGGCCTGCCTCTCCACAAACGTCGAATCGACACGCCTCCATCCGTCGGGTATGTCCGTGAGCGCACGTGGTGGCTGTGTTCCGGCTGTGGCGGGAGCCTCGTATTGGACACTTCTCCCACTGGACCCCACTCGTAGTCGACAGACTCCCGCTGACCTACTCTGAGGAGTCGGCCACGAGCTCCGGCTGCAACCGCCCCCTTCTCGACCCGTTTCCACCCTCGGGGACCCCCACCTCAGGATCTGCCGGATGGCGCCTGTGCCAGTCGGTGACCTCCTGCCAGGCCGCCGCGAGCGCGAGCAAGCGCTCCTCCCCGAATGGAGGCCCTCCGACGATCACACCTTCCGGGAGCACTCGAAGGGATGACTCCGAGTGACCGATGGGAAACGAGATCAGCGGTAGTCCCACCATGTCGAATGGGATCGGCGAGTCCTGGACGACTAGATCACAGCGGTCGAAGACCTGCTCGATCGTAAGACGGAGCAGGGCGACCCGTGCCCTCTGTCCCTTCAGGTACTCGTCGCCCGAGATGAGGAGACCGTTGATCCAGGATGGGAGCGCCACACCGAAGAGCCGCACGTCCTTTCGTAGGATGTCGAGATAGAGCTCGCTGCGCTCGGCAAGCCGGACGGCGTTGAAGCTCCGTGAGGTCAGCTCGTCCCAGCGGGGAGGCGGCTCCATGATGATGATGCGCACCCCAAGCCGCTCGAGTTCGGACAGGAATAGGCGTCTGGCCCTTCGCCTTCTCGTGGAGCCCGCATCAGCCCAACCTGGGGGCACTCCGAGGCGCGTAGGCCACCGCATGGCGGGTCGTCTTCGCTGCATCACCGGAGTGGCCGCCGTTAGATAGTCGGGGACGGATGGTAGACCGAGGGTCCGTGCGTCGCTCGAGTCGGGACCCGCTATCGTCTGGAGAACCATCGCGGCATCACGCGCATCTCGGGCGATGGGTCCCGGATGATCGCGGGTGTGCGTCAATGGGATGACGCCGTGCAACGAGACCCTTCCCATGGTAGGCTTCAGACCCGTGAGTCCCTGGGCCAAGGCTGGGTTGGTGATCGAGCCGCCGGTCTGGGTCGCGATCGAAGAGCCAGCCATCCGAGCGGCGACCGCGGTGGCGGACCCGCTCGACGAACCCCCGGGGCTCACGGTCGGATCGGCTGGCGCCCATGCATTCACGGTGGTGATGTCGCCGTCGGGAGTCAGCGCCCGCGTCGTCGCCAGGGGGCCCATCTGCGTCTTCCCGAGAAGCACCGCTCCGGACCCGCGAAGTCGAGCGACGACGGTGGCGTCGTGGTCGGGCACGAACCCGGCGAAGACGTGGGAGTTCGCCGTCGTCAGCACATCTCTTGTGTAGAAGTTGTCCTTGATTCCCATCGGTAGGCCGTGAAGGATGCCGACGGGATCCTGGTCGTCCAGTTGGCGGGCCCGCAGGACGGCGGATTCCCTCATGACCAGATTGAATGCCATGTAGACGCCGTCCCAGCGGTCCACACGATCGAGATACGCGTCGAGGAGCTCCGACGCGCTCACCTTTCCACGGCGAAGAAGCGCCGCCGCCTCCCACATCGAAAGATCGGTGAGATCCGACTCGGGAACGGCTGTCCGGTCCCAGACGCCCGCGAACTCGAAGCCCCCGTCGAGCCTTGACCCGCGGCTCTGTCCGGTCATGAGAACAGGGGCCGGGCGAAGCATGCCAGCTGCCCCTGCACTCAAGGCCCCCAATCGGCGCAGGAACGACCTGCGATCGACGGACGTATCCTGGGGAGGCTGGGTCACCGGGGGCTCTTTCTCCGGGTCATGAGGTGGGACCGAACCGCAGACTAGTCGGAAGCGGAGGCCTTCCGATCCTCCAGCAGAGCGGTCAGGGCGGAGGGATAGAATGCGGGCGGACCGTCGAGCGGGTCGAGCGCATACTGCGAGACCCCGTGGAGCTCGTATCTCAGGAAGTCCCTCGCCGACCGAAGAACCCTGAGCTGATCGACGGGTGCACCGGGATCGTTCAGCGGAAGCACCGAGAGATCGACGCCCGCCATCGACAGCCGGACCAGCACGTATCGATCCAACTCGTCGTCGGAAAGTTCTCGCGGGGAGACAACTCTCGGGATCGGCATTTCTGTTCTCCTCGCGTTCTCGAACCTCGATTCGGGTCTCGCCGGCGGAGTCCTACGACTCCGGCTCAGTTGAAACGTTTGGTTCGGTTCTTGTATGGTACCGGCGTGCGCCGCTACGAGCCAGCAGATTCGTCATGGATCCACTGGCCCGAGAGTTCCTAGCGACTTCCATCCGACTCCTGACCGATGCCCGCTCTTCGTCGTCCGATCGTCTTCTTGATCACCGGTCTCCTTTGGTGGCCCATCGGGATCTCGGAGGTGCGCGGCCTACGCGCCCAAACCGTCCCGACTCTCGCGGTGGCCACGATCGATCCAGATCTGGCGGTGTCGACGTTCGACTCCGTATGGAGCCGAGTCGCTCACACCCATTACGACCCAGAGATGGGTGGACTCGATTGGGATGGGATTCGTGAAGAGCTGAGGCCTCGTGTGAGAAGTGTCACTTCGACGTCCGAGCTCAGGTCCATCCTCACCGAGATGCTCGCTCGCCTGGGCGAGTCCCACTTCACCATCATTCCCGGCTCGTCTGCTTCGGCATTTGATCCCTCCGCCCTGTCAGGCCCGACTGGAGAGGGCGATCCCGGAATCGAAGTGCGATGGATCGACGGGAGTCTTCTCGTGACGAGAGTTCGCCCGGGGAGCCCAGCGGAGCGAGCCGGTATCGAGGTCGGCTGGGTCGTGGAGCGAATCGACGAGGAGCCGATCGAGGCTCTCGTGGACCGGATCCGCGAAGTCGCACCGCCCGACCGAGCAGAAAGACAGGTGGGACTCTGGCTCCCCGGCGCGGCGAGAGGACTGATGCTCGGTCCAGAGGGCTCGTCTGTGGAGCTTTTCGTCCGCGACGATCTCGACCGTGGTCGCGGCCTGCTCGTCCCTCGCGCCGTTCCCACCGGACAGCGAGTCGCATTCGGGAACCTTCCCCCGCTGAGAATCGAGAGTGACCATCAGGTGCTCGGGCTCGAGAATGGAGAACAAGTCGGAGTTCTCCGCTGGACCGCCTGGTTCCCGATCGTCGTACCCAGCATCGCGCGCGCGATGGACCAGCTCAGGGGCGCCGACGCCATCGTCATCGACCTGAGAGGAAACCCAGGTGGCGTGGGAGGACTCGTCATGGGCGTCGGGGGACATTTCCTTGCCGAGCCCGTGAGCTTGGGAACGATGCGAATGAGGGACGGAGAGCTGCGATTCGTGGTGAATCCCCAGAGGGTGTCCCCGGACGGCGAGCGGGTGGACCCGTACTCCGGTCCGCTCTTGATTCTCGTGGATGCACTCACCGGGAGCACTTCCGAGATCTTTGCGGGCGGCCTCCAGTCGCTGGGCCGGGCGATAGTCGTCGGTGAGACGACGGCCGGTCAGGCGCTTCCTGCGCTCGTCGTGCCGCTCCCGAACGGAGACCGTCTGCTTCACGCCGTGGCTGATTTCACCGGACCGGACGGAGTCCGGCTCGAGGGAAGGGGCGTAGAGCCTGATCGGCCGGTAAGGCTCACGCGTGCCCAACTTCTCGATTCGGACGATCCCGCGATGGCCGCAGCGCTCGAGTGGATCCGCGATCACTGAGTCCGAGCTGATCTCTTGTCGAGCCCCCTCCAGCAGTGAGAGTCCAAGCATGACTTCCGTGACCGATCGCAGCGCACTCCTCTCGCTCATGTTCATCGGAATGCTGACCCTCCCCCCCTCGGCCCGGGGGCAGGACCTGCCGCCAGCGGAGGAGCTGATCGCCGGTTACGTCGAAGCGATCGGTGGGCGTGAGGCCCACACCGCACCAGAGTCCGTGCGTTCAGTCGGCGTCATCCAGATGCCCGCCATGGGAATCACCGGCGAGTTCGAGGTTCTTCAGCTCGCGCCGAATCGTACCCTCACGCGAGTCATCCTGCCGGGTGTTGGAGAGATCGTGAGCGGCTTCGATGGGGAGGTGGGATGGAACGTGAACCCGCTGACCGGGGCCATGCTCATGCAGGGAGCGGAGCTCGATGAAGCGAGGGAGCGGGCGAGCGTGTTGGCGAGCCTGCGCGATGCGAGCCTCGTCCCGCAGCGGGAAACCGTCGAGCTCACCGAGTATGACGGAGAGAGCTGCTGGAGAGTCCGACTCGTTTGGGTCTCGGGCCGGGAGAGCTTTGACTGCTATTCCAGCGAGAACGGCTTCCTGGTGGCGTCCGAGGATTCCCAGACCAGCCCGATGGGCATGATTCAGGTAACGACGCGGTTCTCGGATTATCAGCCCTTTGAAGACATGATCCTACCCATGAGGCTAGTCCAGACTTCAATGGGCCAGACGCAAGAGATGTTGGTTCGGGAGGTACAGCTCGGAGTCGTTGAACCGACCGACGTGGCGCTTCCCCCGGTGATCCAGACCTTGCTGGAGGATCCCAACGATTAGTGTTCGCTCTCGCGACTGAGAGCCCACCTCGGTTGACGCAGTCCTGGACGACTCGTGTTTGCAGGTTTTAGCTTGAAACCTTAGGGTGGCGAGTGAATGACCCGCGCGCCTCGAGCCTGCTAGGAAGCTCCATCATGAGTGCCACTTCTTCCGGAAAGACTGCGACGCCGAGAAGTGATCGGCGTCGTTGGCGCATTCCTCCGCCGCCCCTCCAGGACGGAAACGCTCCGGGACCGGAGGGACTCGCGGTTCTCGGAGAGATCGACGGCGATCTGGGGGTGATCCTGTGGAAGTCCCTCCGTTCAGTTCTTCTCTGGGCCGACACGGATCCCGGTAATCGGCGGAAACTGTTCGAGCCTGAGGCATCCCACCGCCGTTGCGGCGAGATCTCGAAGGCGGTCCCCTCCGAGTCCCCCGAGCTTCTAGCTCCGTTGGAGGATCTCCTTTCGATCCTCGAACATCCGGAAGAGACCGAGGCGGAGCTCGTGGGCCACGCCTGTCGCAGAGTCGCGGTCTGGGCAGGTTCGCAGGGTGCGAAGCTCACACAGCTCGAGTTTCTCCAGGCCGCGGCTGCTTGTCGTCCGGACCACGCGGGCTTGGCGTTGGAGGTGGGGGGCGCCGCGCGGGATCTCACCCACTATGCGAAAGCGGAGGCTTGGTTCTACAGGGCGGTCGGCCTAGCCCGCCAGAGCGGGCGTTGGCCGGAGTACGTAACCGCTTACCTCAAGCACGGAATCATGATGCAGCGCCGTGGTGCCCTGCCTGCCGCCCGAAGAAGCTTCTTGAAGGCCATGAGACGATCCCGCAGGCAGGGAATACGCGACGGCGAGGCCCGCGCTCTGCACAATCTCTTCACCGTGGAATACTTGGCCGGATCCCATGACCGAGCGATCGAGTACGCGGCGCGTGCGGTGGTCGCCTATGGACCGTCGGACGAGCGTCTCCCGAGACTCGCGCACGACATCGCCTATGTCTGGCTCGAGCAGGGTGACTTCGAGCACTCGCTACCCATCTTCATGGCGACGCTGGCGAGGGTCGGCCCCCCCGATCGTCCGACTGTGCTCGGTTCGCTGAGTCGTGCGGCTGCAGGCATGAACGATGTGGGAGCCTACGCTTGGGCGCTTCGCGAGCTTCGCCTGTACGCAGCGGCTCCCCGCATCGCGGACGCATGGGTGGAGATGGCTCGGGCGGCCCTTGCACTGGGTCGCTACGAAGAAGCCGAGGAGGCGGCTGGACTGGCAGAAACGGTGGCGAGAGCGAGACGCGAAGGGCAAATCCGGTTCATGGCAGAGGAGATCTTGACGCAGATCCGCCACGAACAGGAAGCCCACAGTGCGATACCGGCTACAACCGAGCAGACCGTCGTGAAGGATCGTCTCGCCCGCGACCTCATCCGCACGTTACAGGTCGCACCGGCATCGGAGACCCCCGTTTGGTCAGAGTGACGAAGGGGAAGCGCCTGGCTTCAGCGCCTCCCCTTCGTCCGTGGGTAGCTGGGTCGATCGGCTCAGTCGCCCGAGTCCAGGAACCCGCCGTACTCACCCCCCTGTGGACCGGTGGGGCCCAGGTCGGTGCATCCAGCCATCATCACCAGGGTGAAGACCGCCACCAGAAGTCGCAGCTTTCTCATTGCTCGGTCCTTTTGTCATGAGTCGTCATGCCGTTCCGGGACGTGGCACACCGACAAATGTCGTGTTCGGGTAGCACCGCTACCCAACCTCATTCGAGCAATACCACCACTGATTCCGTCAATTTATGAGAACCGCGCCTCGCCCTCTCCTGGTACTCCATGAGAACCGTGTCTTGCGCGAGAGGCTCACACGAACGGCGCAGGGTCGGTTCCACCTGTCGGTGGTCGGCAGCTGGAGCGAGCTGCGGGACAGCGTTGCCCAGGCTCCGCCGGCGGCACTCATTCTGGTAGACCCCTATTTTGGTAATGCGAACGGAGCGACGCCCGCCCCCGATCTCTACGACATCCTCACCGCCTTTCCCTCTTCGACGGTGATCGCAGCGCTCGAATCGCTTCCTAGCCGCTATCGTGACATTTGGATGCTGGGTGACTGGGGGGTGGCGGAAATCCTCCAGCTGGAGGAGGACAAGAGCCAACTCGCACTGACCCGTCGACTCCTTCGCGCACGCGCGCAGCCGCTCAGGCGTCTACTTTCCCACGACTCGGGCGTCCCGTTCACGGGTCGAGCCCGAGCTCTGATGGACGCGGCGGTGGAGACCGTCATGACGGGTGGCCACCCCAAGGACCTCGCACGCTCCCTCGGCTTCTCGCCCTCGACCCTGCTCCGCTGGTGCAGGCGCTCTCAGCTTCCGACCCCAAGACGTCTTCTGCTGTGGCTGCGCATCCTCTTCGCTGCCGCTCTGGTGGACGATCCTGGTCACACCGTATTCAGCGTCGGATTGGCCTGCGGCTACTCGGGGGATCAGGCTCTTCGTCGGGCCATTCGGTCGGTGGTTCCCTACACGCCATCCCAGCTTCGAGAGCTCGGGGCGTTCGACACCGTCTCCGAAGCGTTCTTCAGGGAGCTGGCCGAGCTTCGAGACGACGCGGCCGAGAAGCGATAGATTCCCTGAATCGAGCTGGCCGCGGAGACGCGCATTCCTCGGCCGGGGACCATCGCGCGCTGCGCCCTCGCACTCTGCAGACCTGACTCTTGGACCCAATCCTTCACAACATCGATCCGTTCATCATCAGGTTCACGGAGGGATTCGGGCCTAGGTGGTACTCACTTCCGTACATGTTCGGGATGCTGTTCGCGTACCTCGCCCTCCGACAGGCGGCTCGTCGGCACGAGATTGGAAACATGACCGAAGAGGTCGCGGAGAACTTCGTCCTGGTCGCCATCCTCGCCGCGCTGATCGGGGCGCGCTTCTTCCACGTGTTCGTGTTCGAGTTCAACCGTTACGGCGTCGATCCGCTGGCTTGGATCGCGGTCTGGCGGGGAGGCCTGGCTTTCCACGGTGGCTTCGTCGGCGTGCTCCTCGCCGTCGCATGGTTCTCTCACAAGTACGACCTGCGCTTCTACGATCTGGTGGACCGACTTGTGGTTCCGGTGGCCCTCGCTCTCTGTCTGGGACGGATCGCCAACTTCATCAACGCGGAGATGTACGGCACGCCTTACGACGGCCCCTTTTGCGTTGACTACTCGCAGAACGAGTACATGGCTCGGCCCCCCGAAGGCTGTCGTCACCCGACCCAGCTCTATGAGTCGGCCAAGAACCTGGGGATCGCGGGAGTCCTGTTCCTCGTTCGCTCCCGGCTCAATCCTCCTCCGGGAGTGATCACGTGGAGCTTCGTCGCGCTCTACGGATGGATCCGCTTCGGGCTGATGTACCTGCGTGAGGAGGAGACCGTCTGGGGCGCACTGACCCTGTCGCAGATCTTTTCCGGACTCATGGGTGTGCTCGGGATCGTCATGCTCTCGTTCATCGCGACGAGGCGGGTGAAGGCTTGAGCGGTCCGCAGTACATCTACGTGATGAAGGGCCTGCGTAAGGTCGTTCCCCCCAAGCGTGAGATCCTCGAGGGCATCTGGCTGTCCTTCCTCCCCGGAGCGAAGATTGGGGTCGTGGGCTCCAATGGCGCCGGAAAGAGCACGCTTCTGAGGATCATGGCCGGCATCGACACGGACTTCCAGGGTGAAGCCTGGGTGGCCCGGGGCACTCGAGTCGCACACCTGCCGCAGGAGCCCGAGCTCGATCCCTCCCGCACCGTCAAGGAAAACGTGGAAGAGGGCGTCCGCGAGGCGCGGGATCTCGTGTCTCGATTCGAAGCAGTGAGCCTCGCCTTCGGAGACGTCTCGACGGATGAGGAGATGGAAGCTCTCCTGTCGGAGCAGTCGACGCTCCAAGACCAGATCGAGGCTGCCGAGGCCTGGGATCTAGATCGGAAGATCGAGATCGCGATGGACGCCCTTCGACTGCCGCCGGGCGATTCCGGCGTGACCCATCTCTCAGGAGGAGAAGTCCGAAGGGTTGCCCTATGTCGTGTCCTGCTCGAACAGCCCGATCTGCTTCTCCTGGATGAGCCCACCAATCACCTGGATGCGGAGTCGGTCGCGTGGCTCGAGCGGCATCTCGCGGAGTTCAAGGGGACCATCGTCGCCATCACCCATGATCGGTACTTCTTGGACAACGTGGCCCAGTGGATCCTCGAGCTAGACCGGGGCCGGGGAATACCGTACGAGGGAAACTACTCGAGCTGGCTCGAACAGAAGCAGGCAAGATTGGCCTTGGAGGAAAAGGAAGCGTCCTCGAGACGAAAGACCCTGGAGCGAGAGCTCGAGTGGATCAGGATGAGTCCCCGTGCACGTCAGGCGAAGGGTAAGGCCAGGATCAGCGCCTATGAGGACCTGCTGTCGCAGGGCGCCAAGGAACGCGTGGAAAGCTCGGAGATCCTCATTCCTAGACCTGCGCGGCTCGGAGAGGACGTGGTCAGCTTCGAGCAGGTCTCCAAGGGGTACGGCGATCGCCTGCTGATGGAGGATTTGAGTTTTCGCCTTCCTCGCGGCGGAATCGTAGGGGTGATCGGTCCCAACGGTGCTGGAAAGACCACTACGTTCAGGATGATCGTGGGTGAGGAGGAGCCGGACTCGGGTGCGGTGAAGCTCGGAGCCACCGTGAGCGTGTCCTACGTGGATCAGTCCCGCTCGGCGCTGGACCCGGAGAAGACCGTCTGGGAAGAAGTCTCCGGTGGGCGGGATGTGCTCGATTTCGGTTGGCGGGAGGTAAACTCCCGAGCTTACCTTTCCTGGTTCAAGTTCACGGGGGCCGATCAACAGAAGAGGGTCGGCGTGCTTTCGGGTGGAGAGAGGAATCGTCTCCATCTAGCGAAGCTGCTCAGATCCGGGGGCAACCTGCTCCTCCTCGACGAGCCCACGAACGATTTGGACGTGGACACTCTGAGGGCCCTAGAAGACGCTTTGATCGCATTCCCCGGGTGTGCCGTGGTCATATCGCACGACCGATGGTTCCTCGATCGTATCGCGACCCACATCCTCGCCTTCGAGGGAGACTCCCAGGTCCGCTGGTTCGAGGGCAACTACGGAGACTACGAGCTCGACCGGCAGAAGCGTCTGGGTGCCGCCCAGCCAGGGAAGGTTCGCTACAAGCCCCTGACCCGCCCCGACTGACATGGGTATCGGGCCTGGCCGTCGCTCCAGTCGCCCTCGCGTCTCGGTGCTCATGCCGGTCCGAGATGCCGCGGACGTACTCGAGGGCGCGGTCGAGTCGATCCGGCGTCAAACGCTTGAATCGTGGGAGATGGTCGCCGTGGACGACGGATCGGGGGACCGTTCCCTCGAGGTCCTGCGACGCTGCGCGGCCGCCGACGGGCGAGTCCGAGTGTTCGACTCGGAGCGGCGCGGAATCGTCGAAGCGCTGGAAAGGGGCCGCGCCCTGAGCCGCGCCCCGCTGATCGCCCGCATGGATGCAGACGACCTGGCCGACCCGCAGCGCCTGGAGGCACAGGTCTCCTTTCTGGAGTCCCACCCGGATCTCGGCCTTTGCGGGACCCACGTTCGCTACTTTCCGAGAAGGAGAGTGCGGGCAGGTGCCAAGCGTTACGAATCCTGGCTCAACTCGCTTCGGTCCCCCGCCGACCTGCTTCGAGATCTTTGGATCGAGTGTCCGTTGGCACATCCATCGTTCACTGTTCGCGCTTCCGCGCTCGATCGCGTCGGTGGGTACCGCGACCGGGGTTGGCCCGAGGACTACGATCTCGTGCTTCGCCTTTGGGTGGAGGGCGTGGGGATGGGGGTGGTCCCCCGAGTCCTCCACCATTGGAGGGAGAGCCCCGACCGGCTTTCCCGGACCGACCCGCGCTACGGCCCCGACCGGTTTCGAGCGATCAAGCTGCATTTCCTCTCTCGGACACTTCTTCTAGAACGCAACGGGATCGTCATCTGGGGTGCGGGACGCATCGGAAAGTCGTTCGCCCGCGATGCGCTCGAGCGTGGGCTGCGTATTCGGGCCTTCGTGGACCTAGACCCGAGAAAGGTGGGTCAGGAAATCCACGGCGCGCCCGTGATCCCACCTGCAGAAGCCGCCAGGCTGAGAGATGCGCTCAGCCTGGCGGCGGTCGGACAGCCGGGAGCACGCGGCGAGATCAGGCAGGCGCTCCAGGGCTTCGGGTGGCAGGAAGGCCTGGATTTCGTGGCGATCGCCTGACCGACGCGGAGTCAGGGACTCACCGAGCGTCTCCTGAAGACGGCCGATCCTTCCAGCTCCGTCACGTTCATCTCGCCAGACATCCGATGCTGGTCCGTGAGATCACCTTCGAACGTCGGGTCCACACCCGGGAAGAACTGCAGCGTCAAGGCGATGCCACCGCTCTCCGTCGCGGAGCCAACGATGTTCCCCTGATGCAGTACGTCCTGGGTTCGGGTCCAAGATCCGCTCACCGTGCCTCCCCCATCCGACTCGATGAACAAGGTGAGGCCTCTTCCTGCGTCGGTGGTCTGGAGCTCGCCCACGCCGTCCCAGATCCCGACCAGGCTCACTTCTTCGAGATTCGTCGTCGAGTCGCATGCAGCGGTGGAAAGCACGATAAACGGCAGCGCGAGAAGCAGGCTAGGGACTCCCTTCGTTTTCATTGTCGATCCTCACTAGATGCTTGAACGGTGGCCGGTTACGAACACGGCAGGGTCAGGCGCGACACGAACAAACAAGTTTTCCGAATTAAAGAAAACGCCGGAAACGAGTTCTGTCCATGAGGCTCGATCACACCCGCGGCCATCGCCTGATAACGCTGCGATTGGGCCGTCAATACAGGATTCGAACGCGGATCGTATCAGGGATTGATTGCAACTCCCGAGCCAACTCTCCGTCGTAGTCCTGACCGATGTCGGTGATCACGTACCCGATCGTCTCGTTCGTCTTCAGATACTGGCCCGTGATGTTGATCTCCCTTGCCGCCATGACCTGGTTGATGCGGGCGAGGATCCCGGGGACGTTCCGGTGAACGTGAACGACCCGATGCGATCCCTGGATCTCTGGTAGCTGGAGATTAGGGAAGTTCACGGACAGGCTGGTATTCCCCCTGGTGAGAAAATCGAGGAGCTTCTCCGGAACGAACGCTCCGATGTTCTCCTGTGCTTCCTCGGTGCTTCCACCGATGTGTGGGGTCAGAATCACGTTGGCGAGACCCCGAAGTGGAGAATCGAACGCGGAGCCGTCGGTGCTCGGCTCTTCCGGAAACACGTCGATGGCGGCACCCCCCAGCCTCCCGGATTCGAGGGCCACCCGTAGGGCGTCGAGGTCGACCACAAAGCCGCGACTCAGATTGATGAGGACGGAGCCTTCCCTCATGGCCGCGAGCTCTTCGGAGCCGATCAGGTTTCGATTCTCGGGACTTCCGTCTACGTGCACGGTCACCGCGTCCACCGACCGGAGCAGTTCCTTGAGAGATCGGCAGACCTTCGCGTTGCCGAGCGCCAACTTCTCCTGCCTATCGTAGAACCAGACTTCCATTCCCATCGCCTCGGCCAGGATGGACAGCTGGCTCCCGATGTTTCCGTAACCGATGATGCCCAGGCGCTTGCCGCGGATCTCCCTGGCTCTACTCGCGTTCTTGTGCCAGACCCCCTGGTGGAGCAGCTGGCTCTTCTGGAAGAGCTCTCGAAAGAGGACGATGATCTCGCCGAGTGCGACCTCGACGACGCTACGGGTATTCGCGAACGGGGCGTTGAACACTGGGATTCCACGCTCGAGACAGGCGTGTAGATCGATCTGGTTGGTGCCTATACAGAACGCACCGATCGCAGCCAGCTCCCCCGCACTCTCGATCACGCGGCGCGTCAGCTGGGTCTTGGAGCGAATCCCGAGGACTGTTACGCCACCCAGCCGCTCGATCAACTCGTCCTCGGACAGACTCGCCGGCTCTTTCAGGACCTCGTAGCCCTGCTCGATGAACGGGGCGGCGGCACGATCGTGGATGGACTCCAGGAGAAGCACACGCTGACCGGGTCGCGGGGTTTCCAGGGGCGGGCTCATGGACGCTCTAGAAGGGTGAGAAGCTCGTCCATCGATCGGACCACTGCGTCCGCACGGGCCACGACGGGTTCGCGATGGCGGTTCTCGGTGAACGCCACGAACCGGTCGACGAGTCCCAGGGTCCTGAGCTCCAGATCTGTTGCGCCGTCTCCGACCATCCAGAGGGGCCGGGCCCGGGTGTCCAGCGAACCGATCGCGCCTGGCTTCCCCCCGCGAGCCATCGACGTGCTCGGATCGATCCCTTCGATCGCGCCCGTCTTGCCGTAACGGAAGCGATGAGCCATGAGCCGCCCGGGATCGAGACCGAGACGGCCGAGTGTAGGTCTGATGAGCTCCTCGAAGCCACCCGAAAGGACGTGAATGCGCTGGGCATTCGCTTGAAAGAAGCCGAGATGTCTCTCGACCGAGGGCGTCAATCGACCAGAGATCTCTGCCGCGACCCGATCTACGAGGTCTCGATCCGCGTTCAAGATTCCGAGGCGACGACGGAGCGACTCGTCCGCGTCGATCTCTCCGGCCATCCCCATGTCGGTGATGGCCTGGAAATCCGCCACCCGTCGGTCGCGGTCCGCGGCACGGTCGATCGAAGAGGCAAAGAGCTCGTCGAGCGCCTCGACCGAGACGAGAGTGCTGTCGAAATCGAATACGAGTGACGTCATGAGCCCGTCGTTCCTCCACGGAAGGTACGGTAGGTAACACCCCTCCGGTCTATTGCCAACCCCCGATTCCCTGGCGATTTCGGACAGCTCCCGGGGGTCCTCCGCACCCTTGGCCTCTCCCTCGGGGCCGGATACAATGCATACACTTCCGGCAGGCCTCCCTATCTCTCGTTCGGACCCTCAGATGGCGAACAAGCTCAACCGCTTCAGCGCACGTATCACCGAACCCCGCTCCCAGGGTGCCTCGCAGGCCATGCTCTATGGAACGGGACTCACTTCGGAGGACATGGCGAAACCTCAAGTCGGGATCGCCAGCGTCTGGTGGGAGGGAAACACCTGCAACATGCACCTCGGGGACCTGGCTTCAGTGGTCAAGGAAGGAGTGACCGCAGCGGGTCTCGTGGGAATGCGCTTCAATACGGTCGGAGTCTCGGACGGGATCTCCATGGGCACGGAGGGGATGAGCTTCTCCCTTCAGTCGCGTGACCTGATTGCCGACTCGATCGAGACCGTGATGGGCGCCCAATGGTACGACGCCAACATCTCCATCCCGGGCTGTGACAAGAACATGCCCGGCTGTCTCATCGCCATGGGACGTCTGAATCGCCCTTCGCTCATGATATACGGTGGAACGATCCGCGCCGGTCACGCGAAGGGAAGGACGCTCGACATCGTATCGGCCTTCCAGAGTTATGGTGAGTTCATCGCCCACCGGATCGACGACGAGACCCGAGAGGAAATCGTTCGGCATTCGTGCCCCGGTGCAGGAGCCTGTGGAGGCATGTACACGGCCAACACCATGGCCTCGGCGATCGAGGCGCTCGGCATGTCGCTTCCCTACAGCTCGTCGACGCCGGCAGACGACCCGGGAAAACGAAACGAATGCTTGCGGGCCGGCCAAGCGGTCCATCACCTGCTCGAGATCGATCTCAAGCCTCGAGACATCATGACCCGGCAAGCGTTCGAGAACGCGATGACCGTGGTGATGGCTCTGGGTGGATCCACCAACGCGGTTCTTCACCTCCTCGCCATGGCGCGGGCAGTCGAGGTGCCGCTTACCCTGGACGACTTCCAGGCGGTCAGTGACCGTGTGCCCTTTCTCGCGGACCTCAAGCCATCCGGACGCTATGTGATGGAAGACCTACACCGAGTCGGCGGCACTCCCGCCGTGATGAAGTATCTGCTCGAGCAGGGTCTGATGGAGGGCGGATGCCGAACGGTCACCGGGCGAACGATCGCCGAGAACCTGGAGGCGGTTCCTCCGCTTGCCGACGGTCAGGACGTCATCCGGCCAATCTCCGATCCCGTCAAGTCGACCGGGCACATCACGATTCTGCGTGGAAACCTCGCGCCGGGAGGGGCTGTGGCGAAGATCACGGGGAAGGAGGGCCTGCGGTTCGAGGGTCCTGCTCGAGTCTTCGACTCCGAGGAGCGAATGCTCGCGGCCTTGGAGGCGAACGAGATCCAGAAGGGAGACGCGGTAGTCATCCGCTACGAGGGGCCGAAAGGGGGACCGGGGATGCCCGAGATGCTGACACCGACATCGGCGATCGTCGGCGCTGGCCTGGGTGATCACGTTGCTCTGCTGACCGACGGCCGCTTTTCCGGTGGCTCACACGGATTCATCATCGGTCATATCGTCCCGGAAGCGCAGGAGGGTGGGCCGTTGGCCCTCATCCAGGATGGAGATCGGATCGTGATCGACGCCGAGACCAGGATTCTTTCCGTCGAGATCGGGGCGGACGAGCTGGAGCGGCGGAGATCGGAGTGGATCATGCCGGAGTACAAAGCCCGGCGGGGAACGCTGGCCCGCTACATCCACACCGTCAAAGACGCCTCTTACGGCTGCGTGACCGACGAGTGACCCCGACCACCTCCTCTTCGGAGTCCGAGATCTCACCGCAGCAGTCCGGGGAGCGGGAGAGGCGGGCGGTTGACGTGCCGCAATCCTCTCGCGTCGCCGCCATCGACGTAGGGTCGAACGCGATCCGCTACATCGTCGCCGCGGTTTCCGATTCGGGTGCCTATGTAGTGCTCGAGTCCGAGCGGCTTGCCGTCCGGCTAGGCCGGGATGTCTTCACCCGCGAGCGTCGGCTGACCGAGCCCACGATGCGGGCGGGCGTGCTGGCGCTGACTCAGATCAGGCGTCGGATCGACGATCTGGGAATCGCTCATTACCGCGCGGCGGCAACGAGCGCGGTTCGGGAGAGCCGAAACGGGGGCGAGTTCGTAGAACGAATCCGCCGGGAGAGCGGGATTCACCTCGAGACGATTTCCGGCAGTGAAGAGGCCAGGCTGGTTTGGATTGCGGTCAAGGAGCGACTGGATCTCGGTGACCAACGATGGCTGACCATGGATCTCGGAGGTGGAAGCGTCGAGATCTCTGTAGTGAGCGCACAGGGAATCCATTGGAGCGAGTCCCATACGCTGGGTTCCGTCCGGCTGCTTCAGGCTCTGGAGGAGGATCGGGTCGGCGTTGACCGCACGGACTACGCAGAGCTACTCGCCCGCTACGCCCACGTTCTCAAGGCTCCGCATGCCATCTCCGAATGGAAACCGAGCGGCACGATCGCTACCGGTGGAAACATCGAGAGCCTGGCCTGGTTGGCCGGCGCGAAGCCGGACGCGAAGGGCGTATCTCGCCTTGCCGTCGCGGACCTCAGGAAGATCATTGGCCAGCTCGGTGCGCTCAGCTACGACGAAAGGGTGGAGCGGCTGGGACTTCGCGTGGATCGCGCCGATGTGATCCTCCCGGCGGCGGTCGTCTACGACCGTATCGCCGAGCTTGCCTCAGCCGACGAGATCATCGTGCCCGTCGTCGGCGTGAAGGAGGGACTCGTGCTCGACCTGGCGGATGAGCTCCGGAACTTCTCCGCGCATTCAGACCGCCGCGAGCAGGAGATTCGGGCCGCTGTCGTCACGCTGGGGCGGCGGTACCAGTTCGACGAGGCGCACGGCCAACAGGTCGCGAGGCTCTCCCTGGCCCTCTTCGATCAACTCGCAGCGTTGCATGGCCTCGAGGCCCGTGATCGGAACCTCTTGCTCGCGGGAGCGTTTCTACATGACATCGGCCAGTTCATCTCCTACCGTGGACATCACAAGCATTCCATGTACCTGATCGAGCACTCGGAGCTTCCCGGGCTGTCCCCCACGGACATTCAGCTCGTCGCGCTTCTCGCGCGTTACCATCGGAGGGCGGAGCCCAAGTCCACCCACTTCGGCTACTCCGATCTCGAGGAGGCGGACCGAGACCGGGTGAGAAAGCTCTCCGCCGTGCTTCGAGTGGCCGACGCGCTCGATCGCGAGCACGTGTCGAGAGTCCTGGCCCTGGATGCGAAGGTCGAAGACGACTCGGTGGTTCTCCGGCTCGAAACCCGCGGAAGCTTGACTTTGGAGGAGTGGGCACTCCGCAAGAAAGGACGGATGTTCGAGTCCACGTTCAACAGGCCCCTGCGCCTCGAGACTGAACCTCGGCGGTTGGAAGCCGAGGTCTCCAACGTGTAGCGGCACGGGACGCTTTTCCCCGTCACCCCCTATGGATGGCTAGTGTGTCACATGTGATGTCAGAGCTACCTCAGGCCGTTCAGCCTCAGACGCTCCCGAAAGATGCGGGGCTGGATCATCCGTCCCTCTACTTCAACCAGGAGCTCAGCTGGATCGACTTCAATTGGAGAGTCTTTCAGGAGGCTCTCGAGCCCTCGCTGCCCATCCTCGAGAGAGTACGGTTCCTCGGGATCACTGCGAGCAATCTCGACGAGTTCGTCCAGAAGCGCGTCGGAGGGTTGCGACGCCAGGAGGTCGCCGGAGTCAAGCAGGCTTCGCCCGACGGCCGACGGCCGCCCGAGCTCCTCGCCCTCGTGAGGGAGGCCACGATTGCCATGGAGGCCGCGATCGACCGCACCTGGGTCGACGATCTCAAGCCGCTGCTCGCAGAGATCGCAGATGTCCGGATCTTGGACTACCCCTCGCTCAGTCAGGAACAAGAGCAGGAGCTCACCCGTTACTTCCGCGAGCACCTGTATCCGATTCTGACGCCACTCGCCGTGGATCCGGGGCACCCGTTCCCCTTCATCTCGAACTTGAGCCTTTCGCTGGCGATCGAGATGCGGGACCCCCGATCCGGCTCGCTCCATTTCGCGCGAGTGAAGGTTCCGGTTCGCTCTGGGCGCTGGCTGCCCGTTCCGGGAACGGAGGGAGCGTGCCGATTCATTGCTGTGGAGGAGATCATCCGCCACAACGCAGGTGAGCTGTTTCGCGGTATGGAGATCATTCAGGTGCATGCGTTCAGGGTGACCAGGAACGCGGACCTCGAGCGTGAGGAGGAGGAGGCCGAGGATCTGATTGCGATGATCTCGGACGAGCTGAGAGAGCGCCGACTGGCGCCCGTGGTCCGACTGGAGGTCGAAGCGGACATGCCGGAGCACCTTCGGGCGCTCCTGCTCAAGGAGTTGGACCTGGGAATCGAGGATCTGGTCGCGGTGGATGGAGAGCTCGCCCTCGAGGACTGCCTCGAGCTCGCCGAGCTCGACCTGCCCGAATACGAGATCGAACCATGGGAGCCCGTCATTCCCGACCGGCTCTCTGCAAAGGAGGGCAACGGCGCCGGCGAAGGAGACATCTTCTCGGTCATCCGAGCGGGCGACCTCCTGGTCCACCACCCGTACGAGTCCTTCTCAGGCACCGTGCTGCGCCTAGTGGAGGAAGCCGCGCAGGATCCTGCGGTTCTTGCCATCAAGCAGACTCTGTATCGGACTTCGGACGACTCTCAGATCGTTCGCTCCCTGCTTCGGGCGGCAGATCGTGGCAAGCAGGTCGCGGTCATGGTGGAAGTGAAGGCTCGGTTCGACGAACAGAACAATATCGAGTGGGCCCGTATCCTAGAGACCGCCGGTGTCCACGTGACCTATGGGCTTCTCGGTCTCAAGACCCACGCGAAGGTCGTCCTGATCATCCGGGAGGAGGGCGGACACCCCAAGACTTATTGTCACATCGGCACGGGCAACTACCACAAAGAGAACGCCGGCGTCTACACAGACCTCGGCCTGCTGACCTACGATGCGGAGATCGGCGCCGACGCGGTGAATCTGTTCCACTTCGTCACCGGTTACGCCCCGGCCCAGCCCTACCAGAAACTGATCGTGGCCCCTGGATCCATGCGAACCAAGTTCCACAGCCTCATCCAGCGAGAGATCGACCACGCCCGCGAGGGGTCACCGAGCAGGATCGCGGCCAAGATGAACGCGATCGATGACCCGAAAATCATCGGGCAACTCTACGAGGCGTCTCGGGCCGGTGTGAGAATCGATCTGATCGTGCGGGGCCACTGCTGCGTTCGACCAGGTCTGACCGGCTTCAGTGAGAACATACGGGTGGTCAGCATCATCGGTCGCTTCTTGGAGCACGACCGCATCTTCTACTTCGAGAATCGTGGCGACCCTGAGATCTTCATTGGGAGCGCAGACTGGCGAACACGCAATCTCGACACGCGAGTGGAAGCGGTCGTCCCCATCGACGAGCCGGCGCTGAAAGAGCGACTCGTCCGAATCCTCGACTTGTCCCTCGCCGACAACGAGTTGGCGTGGGAGCTCGGGGAGGACGGACGCTACGTGCAGAGGGCTCCCGCGCACGGCGAAGAACCTGTAGCGCTGCATCGTGCTCTCATGGAGGATACGCTGGCGCGTCGAAAGCCCGCCGCGGTTCGACCCCCCGGCCCCGCGATCCCGATGGGAGCGAAGGGCTAGGCCGGCAGGCGGTGAAGCCGCGCGTGCCCATGCAGTGAACCCGTCCAGAGCAGACCAGAGACGCCGCCTCGAACGCTGAGGAACCCAAGCGGACTCGAGGGCATCGGATCACGATATGACACTGACCGAACAGAACGCGAGAACGCACCGAGACGTACCATCTCGAGGTGTGGATCACCCCGACCTCGTCCGAAGATTCCTGGACGTGCGCGAGTCGACCGACGCCCTTACCCAGAACCTCGAACCGGAGGACTTCGTAGTCCAGTCGATGGACGACGTGAGCCCGACCAAGTGGCACCTGGCGCACACCTCCTGGTTCTGGGAGGCGTTCGTGCTCTCGGAATGGATTCGGGACTACAAGCCCTTCCATCCCACGTATCACTACTTGTTCAACTCGTATTACGTGCAGGCGGGTGAGCGGCACTGCCGCGCGCAGAGAGGATACCTCTCCCGGCCGACCGTCGCAGAGGTTCAGGAGTACCGGCGGTACGTGGATTCGGCGGTGGCCGAGCTGATCGCTCGGGATCCGCACGGCGAAAGGGACCCGGCCCTCGCGCAGCTCGTAGAGCTCGGGATGAATCACGAGCAACAGCATCAGGAGCTCATCCTCACCGATCTCAAGCACGTGTTTTCCGTCAACCCGCTCCGGCCGACGTATCGCGAGCGGAGAGCCGGGAACGGATCGGACGCGACGTCCGCCGGGAACTCTACCGCGGCCATACCAGAGCTGCGATGGGTCGGATTCGAGGGAGGTCTGGTGCACATCGGTGCCGCCGGTTCCGGATTCCGGTTCGACAACGAGAGTCCTCGCCACCGAAGGTTCCTGGAGCCCTTCGAGATCGCGGATCGGTTGGTCACCAACGGGGAGTTCCTGGAGTTCATCGAGGACGGTGGCTTCCGAAGAGCGGAGCTTTGGATGTCGGAGGGCTGGGCGCAGCGCGAGTCTCAGGGTTGGACGGAGCCGTTCTACTGGGAGCGGCGAGACGGAGCGTGGTGGAGCTTCACGCTCTCCGGGATGCGCCCTCTGGTCCTAGGAGAGCCCGTTTGCCACCTGACCTGGTTCGAAGCGGACGCCTATGCGCGCTGGGCCGGCGGACGATTGCCGCGGGAAGACGAGTGGGAGGCAGCGGCCGAGACGGTACCCGTGGAGGGCAATCTGGTCGAAGCCGCGCGTTTTCATCCGGTTCGACTCGCTTCGACCGAGGGTGGGTCCGGGCCCGTCTTGCGACAGATGTTCGGAGACGTGTGGGAATGGACTTCCAGTGCGTACTCACCCTACCCGGGCTACTCGACGCCCGAGGGCGTGATCGGCGAGTACAACGGGAAGTTCATGTGTGGTCAGTTCGTTCTGAGGGGTGGCTCGTGTGCCACGCCGCGGACGCACATCCGGCCGACCTACAGGAACTTCTTTCATCCGGACGCGGCTTGGCAGTTCAGCGGCCTCCGACTGGCCAGAGACCCGAGGTAGTGGCGGGCGGGATCGGCGCGGGCGGGACGCTCACGGACGAAGTCCGACTCCTACGGCTGTTCGACGAGATCTCCGATGGGTTGAGCCGTGATCCCCGAAGGCTTCCCGAGAAGCTGTTCTACGACGACCGGGGAGCTCGCCTGTTCGAACAGATCACGCGGCTGGACGCCTACTACCCGACCCGCACGGAGATCGGGATTCTGAGAAGGTGCCTCGACGAGGTTCGAGAACTCGTAGGGCCGTCCCCTACGGTCGTGGAGTTCGGCACGGGGAGCGGAAGAAAGACCAACATGCTGCTCGATGCGCTCGAGAGGCCGACGACCTGTGTCCCGATCGATATCTCCGAAGCGCAGCTCCTTCGGTTCGCCGATGAGCTTCAGAGGGAGTACCCCGACATGGCGGTCATGCCGCTGATCGCGGACTACACCGAGCCGTTCGCCCTGCCTATGCCCACGCCTTCCCGACATCCTCCCGAAGGTCGGACCCTCTTCTTCTTTCCGGGCTCCTCGGTGGGCAACTTCGAGCCGTCCCAAGCCGCATCGTTTCTGGAACAGGTGGGCTGGGCCGGCGGAGTCGGCTCTTCGCTGTTGATCGGCGTCGATCTCGTCAAAGAGGCTCCCGTCCTGGAGTTGGCCTACGACGATCCAGAGGGGGTGACCGCGGAGTTCAACCGTAACGCCCTCCGTCACCTCAATCACATGTTCGAGGGCGACATCGATCCCGCCGCCTTCGCTCATCGTGCGGTATGGAACGAAGCGGATTCCAGAATCGAGATGCGACTCGTGAGCCAGGCGGACCAGTCCTTCACCCTGACCCCGGATCTCCCGGACAGGGAGCCGCTTCGAATCGACCTCCGAAGAGGGGAGGAGATCGTGACGGAGCACTCTTACAAGTACCACATCGAGCAGTTTGAATCGCTCTGCCGCCGCGCAGGCTGGAGGGCGGTACGGAGCTGGACGGACGACCGTGAGCGGTTCTCCGTCCACTACCTCGAAAAGGAGGCGTGACGTCGATGGCATCGGAGGAATACCGACTGAGTGAACGACAGGAGGAGCTCTGTGGCCAAAGCAAGTGGGATTTCTCGGGATTGCGGGCCCTGTTTCTCAACTGCACCCTCAAGCCCACCCCGCAACTCTCCCATACGGAGGGCTTGATCCGCATCTCCGCAGCCATCATGAGGAAGTCGGGCGTCCACGTAGACATCATTCGACCGATCGATCATTCGCTGGCTTTCGGAGTGTATCCGGACATGCGGGAGCACGGAGCCGAGCGGGACGATTGGCCCGGGCTCTACGAGAAGGTGAAGAAGGCCGAGATCCTGGTGCTCGGCTCACCTATTTGGCTCGGTGAGAAATCGTCCGTCTGCACCCAGGTGGTGGAGCGGCTTTATTCCTCGTCGGGAGACCTGAACGCCGAGGGACAGTATGCCTATTATGGCAAGGTGGGTGGGTGCCTGATCACCGGGAATGAGGACGGAATCAAGCATTGCTCCATGAACATCCTCTACTCCCTGCAGCACATCGGCTACCTCATCCCCCCTCAGGCCGATGCCGGGTGGATCGGCGAAGCCGGACCGGGCCCTTCCTATCTCGATCCTGGATCGGGTGGGCCCGAAAACGACTTCACCAACCGCAACACCACGTTCATGACCTGGAATCTGCTACATCTCGCGCGGGGGCTGCGCGAGATGGGAGGAATCCCCGCCCACGGCAACCAGCGCTCGGAGTGGGACGCCGGGTGTCGGTTCGACTTTCCCAACCCCGAGCATCGCTAGGCCGTGTTGACCCCGACGCCGGCCGCTCGTCTGCGTCGCTGACCCGGATCGCCTGCCACCCGGGATTCAGGGATTCAGCCAGTAGTTGACCTTGATCACGAAGATGTTGTCCGGACGGGTGCCGAACATGTCGCCGACGTCTCGACCCAGATCGAACCCGCCGACCCAATCGTGGGCCCGGTCCTCGCCCCTCCCGGTGAGCGAGTTGATACGCCGCTGCTGCCAGACGACGAAGAGGGTGGATCCGGGTCTCCACTCCCAGCGAAGCACGGCGTTCCCGAGAAGGCTGCGGTAGCTGAAGTTGGGATCGGCGATGGTGAACTCTTCGGCAGGACCGTCTCCGTCTGGGTCGATCCTGAACCCTCCATCGGCCTCCGACGCGATCGTTCCGACCTCTTCTCCGTACCGCGCGAAGTCGAAAGCGCCGGGACGCTCGAACTGCTTGAACCCCTGGTAATCCCCACTCGATATGAACGGCTCTGCGTAGAGCTGCAACGAAAGCGTGGGCGTGAAGGTGATGTTCACCCGAGTGTCGATCGACACCGTCGTCTGATCCAGGCCCCCGAACACGTAGCGGCGTCCGTAAGTGGGCACGGCCAGGAGATCATCCACCGCGGCGACGTACTGCGCGGATTCGTGCCTCCGATTCAGGCGAGGACCCACCTGTACGGAGAGACGTTCGTTGGGGTTTGCGGTGAAATTGATGCCCAGGTCGTGGATCCAACCCCCCTGCTCCTCCACCGTCCACTGGTAGTTGACCCGCCCGATCACATCGCGCCGTCCGTCGGAGTCGAGGTTCAGGGTGGTCGCGAACCTGCGCGGTGTTCCCGCAAGAGGGCCGCCGCGCGTCAGGCGGTCATCGGCGTGCCGGGGGTTGTACGCCAGCCGAATCCCGCCGCCCCAGTAATTGAGGAACTCCCAGTTGAAGTTGCCATTCACCTCGGCCCATACGCGGTCGCCCGCATAGTTCCAGACGGCGTCGGGACTGCCGCGTACGCTCCACTCCCTCAGAATCCGACCAGGGTTGGGCTGGTTGTAGCTGAAGTTGGTGTCGAGGATGACCCGGTCGGAGGCGGACTGGAAGCCGAGGTCGTTCACCTCGTAGCCCGGGCTCGCGGCTGCGATCGCGGCTTTCGCTCCGAACGCGCCCGCCTGCTTGACGACATCCACCATCGCGTAGTACCCGGCGAGCGACGTGGAATTCGGGTCCAACTCCAGGTGAGTGGCGTCCGGCCGATGATAGTACCGGGTGGACGAACGCTGGGTTCGAGCGATCGCCTCGGGCTCGCCCTGCACGTAGCTCGTGGTGAAGGTCGTGCTGATCCGATATGTCCGATCGGACCACTCGTGAGCGAAGTCGAGGCCGCCCGAGTAAGCCGAGGAGTGGAGGAGGGACCCCATGCCAGTGCCGCTCACATCCCGGTTGACGGCCGTACCCACCAGTCCGAAGCGGGTCTCTCCGCCCCTGATCTGCCTCCTCAATCGAGCCACCAGGTAATTCGAGCGTGGCTCGACTACGGTCTCGCCCGGCACCTGCTCCGCGTCCACATACGGAGCGGTCTCCTGACCCGTCACCGCTTCGAGGATCCCGAGCGACCACCCGTCGCTCAGCCGGCCCGTGACTTTCGCGGCCCCGAG
>JAHEKL010000079.1 GCA_024638345.1 Gammaproteobacteria bacterium
TGGCCGATCCCCGCATCGTGAGATTGCCTCCTACGATGATGAGCCCCCTGAAGCGACTCGATCCGTCCAGCGCGAGACTGCCCCCGGAGAGAAGAAGCCCGGTGCCCGACCCCCCATTGATCGTGCCCCCGGGGGGAGCACGGACGATTCTCGGGGGGTCGTCGCCCGGAAGCCTGCCTCCATCGGCGATCCGGGTCTCAGTGAGCGCGAGGAGCTCCCGCACACCGAGAATACCGATTCCGGGCCATCGATCACCCAGGTCCGTCGCTGACACGATCTCGACGAGCTGCCGGTTGGCCGCCGAGGGACACCCGTCCATCTGCTCGACGCCAACCTCGGAAACACTGCCCCTCAAGCGAAGCGCCCCGGGTAAGCGCTGGACGATCGAGTCGACGGCTGGAGCCCACTGCACTCCGAAGTAGGCGTAGCCTCGACCCGGAGGAGCCACCGCTACCAGGGTAAACCCCCGCGAGAGCTCGACCTCGGAGCGTGTCAGACCTCCGCGCGTGGGATCGCGCGCCGAGCTACGGAGCGCCTGCTCGGCCGCAGCCCTCTCCGCGAGATGTCTGATCTCGCCCGCCCCGAGCAGGCGCTGCGTCGATACCAGCACGAAAGCGGAGACGGAGATCGCACTTAGGCCTAGAATCAGCAGCAGGACCGTGGGAAGAAGCACGCCTCTCCGACGATCTCGCCGCCCGCGCTGAACCGGATGATCGGGCTCCCACGATGCGTCCTTTTCGGCCCAGCTCGGCCTCGATCCCATCAAGGATCGCGGCTCGGCGGGCGGGTGGCCCACCGATAGACCCTGATCGGATCGGCAGGTCGTGATCCGGTCAACTCCACGCTCGTCGCGACCCCATCGGCGAGCGGTTCGAATCGGCTCGTGGAACCGAGACGTTCGACCGTGAGCGGCTGTCGACCTCCACGGCCACGGCGGTAACGGAAAGCGCCGTCTTCCAGGTGGTAGCTTCCGGTCTCAAAGGTCCGTGCCAGGACGGGCATCACGTCTCCCGCCCAGGTCGAGTCCCACCGGTAGACGGACTCGCCGGGGAGGGCATTGCAGCCATCCGAGCGCGCCGAGGACTCGAGGGCATGAGATCGCCAGCTGCCGTTTTCTTCCAGGACCAGCACGGAGTCCCGGGAGGGGTCCGGGACTCTGCGACCACGGTAGGCCACAAGCCAACGTCCCCCGCGGGACGGACCCACGCAGATTCGCGCGAGTCCTTGGAACGACCGGAGACGAATCGATCCGGCGTCCTCGACTCGCCAGTCCAGATTCACTCGTCCGACCCGGAGCTCTTCGTCCAGGACCGCCCAGATGGTCCGAGCGACCTCCTGGGCTTCCACGCGATCCGCCAGCGAACGTGTCCATCGGGAGCCGGAAGAGATCAGCGTCACGAGAGAACCGACAACGACCGCTCCCAGACTCAGCGCGACGACGAGCTCGACGAGCGAGCCACCCATGGCCCCTTCCGACGAGGGCCTCACGGCCCCAGCCGCAGCATCCAGCGCCGCTGCCCAACGAAGCCCCGGGAACCCTGGGGCGGGAGTGCGGATCCGGAGACGACTTCCGGCTCGTAGCGGAGCGAGATGTTACCTCCGAGGTCTCCTTCGTAGATCAATGATCCCGGTCCGACCGCTCGAGGCGGGTGCTCCGCCACCGTTCGGTCCGTCGTCGAGGACAGCTCACTCATGAACATGGCAGCGCGAAGGTTCAGCTCGGCGTCCTCGATGCTACGACTGGAGAGAGTCAGGAGACGGGCCGAGACGCTCGCGCCGACCCCCAAGATCGCGATCGCGACGACCAACTCGACGATCGAGACTCCGGAGGACTTGCGGGAGGGAGGAATCCACGGCCCGACGCAGCGGCGACGGTAGGGGCTCATCGTCTCACCCGACCATAGCTCGAGACGACGACCCGGAACCGAGCCTCGCGCTTGCTGAGACGGAGTGAAGCCGACCCGAATCGGGCTATGCCCAGGGGTCCGAAGTCCAGACGTACCGACGATCGGGTCCCGAGCACCTCGAGGCGCACGCCGCGACTCGTCAGCGGCAGTCGGGCCGGAGGCCGGCCTCCGGAGAGAACGAGGAGTGGATCCGCTCCTTCCTCCAGAACGATCGCGGCCTCACCGCGGCTTCGCGCTTCCAGGCGAGCCCGGTGGATCAGCGCGACGAGCTCCTCGCGGACACCGCGAACGGTCAGTAGGTCCGCCTGGTGACGGACAGGCCCCAGGGCCGTCTGCAGAGCGACCCCGATAAGGAGGAGAAACAGGACGACCTCTGGGAGCGTGAAGCCACTGGAGTGCATGGCCCCAAAGTCGCCTGCCATCCCGGGCGATCAGATGGCGTCGATGGCCCTCCTGCGCCAAAGGCCCCCCTCCCTCGCTAGGACTCCTCGTCGAGCCCATACTCCTGGATCTTGTAGCGCAAGGCCCGATCGCTCAGCTCCAGGATCTCCGCGGCCTTCCCGCGGTGCCCCCCGGTCTTGGCGAGAGCCTTTCGGATCAGATGCTTCTCCAACTGCGCGCTGCGTCGCTTGACAGAGAGGTCCTCGTCCCCTGACGCCCCGGCCGCGGCCACGAGTGCCTCCGGCCCTGCGCCGCCGTCGCGGAGGTGATCGGGCAGATCCGTCAGGCGAACCTTGGAACCCTCCGCAAGCACGAGCGCCCGTTCCAAGACGTTCTCGAGCTCTCGCACGTTTCCGGGCCAGCCATATCCGAGCAGGGCCTCCATCGCCGGACGGTCGATCCCGTCGACCTGAATTCCCAAACGCTCCTCTTGTAGCTCGAGTAGGTGCTGGATGAGGTGCGGGAGATCTTCTGTGCGCTCCCGGAGTGGGGGCAGCTCCAACGTCAACACGGCGACCCTGTAGTACAGATCGCTGCGGAAACGTCCCTCCTCGACGTCCGTCTCGAGCGCCCGGTTGGTCGCTGCAATGATTCGCGCGTCGATCCGTTTCGTGTCGGTGGCTCCGACGCGTCGCACTTCCCCCTCCTGCAACACTCTCAACAGCTTGACCTGCAGAGACTCCGGGAGCTCCCCGATCTCGTCGAGGAAGAGGGTGCCGCCATGAGCCGCCTCGAAGAGTCCCTCCCTGTCCGAGTCGGCGCCGGAGAAGGCCCCCTTCACGTATCCGAAGAACTGTGATTCGAGCAGCCCCTCCGGAATGGCCCCGCAGTTGACCGCGACGAACGGTCCGCTGGCCCGGTCGCTTTCCCTGTGGATGAGGCCCGCGAGCAGCTCCTTACCGGTCCCGGTCGTGCCCTGGATGAGGATGGAGGTGGGGTGCCGAGCCACCTTGGTGGCCATCTCCAGCGCCTGTACCATCTCCGGCGACCGAGCCACGATCTCGCCGAATCGTCGCTCGGCCCTGACCTCGGTTCGAAGGCGACCCACCTCCTTACGCAGACGCTCCCGCTCCTCGACCTTCTTGAGCGTCAGAAGCACTTCCTCTCCACCGAAGGGCTTGGCCAGGAAGTCCGATGCACCCTTCTTGATGGCCTCGACCGCGACGTCGATGCTCCCATAGGCCGTCATGACCACGACCGGCGCCGCACCCCCGTCTCCCCGGTAGGTCTCGACGAAGCCCAGACCGTCCATCCCGGGCATGCGCACGTCGACGAGAATGAGGTTGGGGGCGCTCTCACGAGCCTTCTTCAACCCCTCTTCCGCGTCGCTCGCGACCACCACCTTGTACTCCGCATCCTCGAGGATGAGGGTGAGCGACTTACGAAGCCCCGCATCATCGTCCACGACCAACACCTTCATTTCATCTCCTCCATGGCTTCCGGAAGTCGCACTGTGAACCGAGCACCGCCTTCGGCCCGGTTTTCCGCATCCACCGTACCCCCCAACTCCTGAACGATCCGAGCGGTGAGGGTCAGCCCCAGGCCCGTTCCCTCGCCGGGAGCCCGGGTCGTGTAGAACGGGTCGAACAGGTTGGTGAGTCGATCCGGGGGAATCCCCGGGCCATTGTCCTCGATCCGTACCACGACCTCTCGACCCCCTTCCTGCTGGTCCATCGCCGACCGCGCCGAACCCCGTCCGATGAGCAGAGGTATCCGCCTGCGGTGGGAGTAGTCGACGCCGGGCGGGTCGTCGGTCCTCCGCTCCCCGAGCCTGGGCTCCTTCGCGGGCTCGGAGCCGACTCTGACCTGGATCGTTGGCTCTTCGCTCTCTCTGACCGCCCAGATCGCGTTCACGAGGAGGTTCAGTAGGATCTGCTCGAGGTGTTGGGCACGCGCCCGTACCGCGTGTGAACCCGACTCGATGTCTTTCGTGATCCTCACGCCTTCGAGGGCACCCCTTCCGGCCAAAAGGTCGAGCGCTCGGTCGACCGCGTCAGCGAGAGACGCCACCTCACGGGTCTCCGCATCTTCGCTGGGCCGGGCGAAGTCCAAGATGCTCCGAATGATGCGGTCGATACGACGCGCTTCGTCGAGAGCGGATTCCAGGGGTGCATCGAGATCCCCGCCCCTGCCTGCACGACGCTTCGCGACGTCCAAATATCCCATCAACGCCCCGAGTGGGTTACCCAGCTCGTGCGCAACGCCCGAAGCGAGGGTTCCCACGGACGCCATGCGCGCGTGGTGAACCAGCACCTCTGTCGTTTGAATGAGCTCCTGGTTCGTCAGATCGAGTGAGCGGACGTTCGCCGCCAGCTTCTGCTGATCAGAGATGAACTTCTCGGCCATGGTGTTGAGTCCGCGGATCAGACGATCCAGCTCCTCCCCCTCCTCGGCCGGAATCCGATGGTCGTAGTCCCCCTGCGCGATGTTCTCCGCGTGCTCACCAATGCGCTCGAGGGGATCGAAGATCGACCGGCTGAGGAGTGAGCGCAGGAACATCACGATGATCGCCAAATCGGCGATCACGATGACTGTGATGAGTGCGAAGGCTTGTAGCGGTGAGGCGAGCAGAGGGAGGCTTATGCTGACGGCGGCGACGGCGACGAGCACCCCGCCCAGAAAGAGGACCGCGGTGGAGACGAGGAGTTCTTGTCGCGCGGACGAGCGTGTAGGCGAAGTCAACCTCCAGACCCTAGACGCTCAGGGTCCGATCCGGCGAGATCAATCCGTGCAATCGGGCACCCCGGGGCCCACAGTGACGGGCTGACCGTTCGGAAGTTGAGGCGCACCCGCGCTCCCGGTATAGATCGCGCAACCCTTGGTATTCTCCAGGGACAGGTGTGTCCCGACGGCGGCCCAGCCGTTGACCGTGGCCTCGGTGACGTTGATCTGCACTCCCGGAGACATTGCGAAGTCCGTGTCCCCGAGATTGACCGCGTATTCCAGATTCAGCTGGTAATATCGCTCCTGGGCCCTCCCCAGGTTGCGAAAGTCCTGTTCTATGGTCACATAATGCGCGCGTTGCCGGAAGCCGTCCACCCGCGGAATGGCCAGGGCCGCGATCACGCCGAGCACGAGCGTCACGATCATGAGCTCGACGAGGGTGAAGCCGCCCCTTCGAGTCGCCTCACTCTGGCACGCCTCGCTGCAATTGAGCTCTGTCGTCATCGTTCCACCCCTTCGGCGCGCTCCGTGAAAAGGGCGGGGCGCGTCGTTCCGCACCCCGCCCTCTTCTCGGTTCCGGATACCACGTGGGTATCGGGTTAACCTGTCGAGCCGTGCGCTCTAGGCGCAGGCGATCGTGCCGACGGCGGCGTCGTAGTCACAGGTGATGGCGGTGGATCCATGCGAAGCTGTCGCATCCCACGTCGTGCCGTTTCCGGCATTGATCACGACGGTCACGCCGGTCGTGGCGCTGTAGAGGTTGGCCCCCGTCAGGTCCGCGATGTCGGCGGAATAAGTGAAGTTGTTATCCTGATACCACATCTCCTGCGCAGTACGGACCTGGTTGAGGTCGGACTGCATGGCGGAGATGAACGCCCGCTCGCGCGTCTCACCGAATCGCGGAATGGCGATGGCGGCCAGAATCCCGATGATCACGACGACGATCAGCAGCTCGATCAGAGTGAATCCCTTCTTGTCCATTTTCTGTCTCCTTCGGTCGAGTGTCGGCTGGGTACGTCACGAGTGACGGATCACTCGCTATTGCCGTCCACTCCAGGTGCAATGCGCGGACCGTTCCGACGGAGATTGCTTACAACGGCTTGGTAAACAAGCGTTTATGGTAGGCTGCCGAGTGAGGATTCTGACACTGCGGGCGTCGTTCTTCCTTGGATTCTGCCAAACTCTCGCAGGATGAAAGAGCGGAGGCCGTCGTGGGGCTCATGGGCGCTCGACCATCCACGGGTCGCGATCCGGCGGAATCCATCGCGGCGCGCGCGGCGGAAGCAGGTGGGACCGCAGGATGTGCCAGAAGGACGCGAGCCCGTCGGACCAGCCGATCTTCTTACCCTCCGCGTACGAGCGTCCTCGGTAGGACACAGGTAGCTCGTAGACTCGGGCTCTGGCCTGCGCTAGCCGGGCCGTGATCTCGGGCTCGATACCGAAGCGATCCCTCGTGAGGGGGAGTGTGTCCAAGAGGTCGCGCCGGATCATCTTGTAGCAGGTCTCCATGTCGGTGAGGCTCAGATTCGTGAAGACGTTCGAAAGGAGGGTCACAGCCCGGTTGCCCACCGAGTGCCAGAACAGATGAGCCCGGTGCGGCCCGCCGAGAAACCTCGATCCGTAGACCGCGTCGGCCCATCCCCCGAGAATGGGCTCGAGGAGGCCGGGCAGCTCCATGGGGTCGTACTCGAGGTCCGCATCCTGAACGACGACCACATCGCCGGTAGCCTCCTGAAAGCCCGACCTCAGTGCGGCCCCTTTTCCGCGATTCTCCACATGGAAGATGACGCGGTCGATCAATCTCTCACTCTCCATCTTCAGGAGGATCTCCGACGTCCCGTCCGTCGACCCGTCGTCCACCACGATGACCTCGGTCACGACAGGCAGCTGACGCACGCGCTCGATCACCTGACGAACGGTGGTGGACTCATCGTAGACAGGAACGACCACGGAGAGCCGGACTCGTTCCCAAGGAAGCTCGGGGGCTTTCCTCGGGGTCACGATGGAAACGTCCTATGAATCCCCGAGTCCGTAGCGGCTGATCTTGCGGTAAAGGGTGGAGGGATCGATTCCGAGGACTTCCGCGGCTCGCGTCTTGTTCCCGTCCTCGGCCTGAAGGACCCACTGGATGTAGGCACGCTCGACCACCTCCATCGTCGGGTTGGCATGCGAGACCTCATCCACCAAGCGTTGCGCGGGAGGCTCCCTGAGACGGTCGGGAAGTGACTCGGAGACGATCGTCTCACCCTCCGTGAGCACCGACGCCCGCTCGATCGCGTTCTCCAACTCGCGCACGTTCCCAGGCCAATCGTACGACTCGAGCAGCTGTTGCGCCTCCGGGGACAGCTCGAGCTCCTTTCCCTCCTGTTCAGCCATCTCCCCAAGGAAGTGGCGGGCCAGGACCGGAATGTCGTCTGGCCGCTCTCGCAGCGCGGGCAGCTCGAGGGCGATGACATTGAGCCTATAGTAGAGGTCGCTCCGGAACTCGCCTAGTCGGATCAGCTCTTCCAGATCCCGATTGGTCGCGGCGATGATGCGAACATCGATCGGGATGGCCTCCGTAGCGCCCACGGGAATCACCTCGCGCTCCTGAATCGCTCTCAGAAGTTTCACCTGGGTCGCCGACGCAGTCTCCCCGATCTCGTCCAGGAAGAACGTGCCGCCGGCCGCCGCCACGAGCAGTCCCGCCTTGTCCCGAACCGCGCCCGTGAACGAACCCTTGACGTGACCGAACAACTCGCTCTCCAGGAGGCTCTCGGGAAGCGCCCCGCAATTGATGGAAAGGAACGGGCCCTCGCTCCTCCCGGACTGCGCGTGAATGTAGCGGGCCAGAACCTCCTTTCCCGTGCCGCTCTCCCCGGTGATCAAGATGGTCGAGTCCGTGGGGGCGACGGTATCGGTGAACTCGAGGACTTCCATGAATCGCCGGCTCTTGCCCACCGGGCGACCGGCGCGCGACCCGCCTCGCCGCTTGATCTCCTGCTTGAGCTCCCGGTTTTCGACCTTGAGCGCCCGAGCCTCCGCGGCGCGCCGGCAGATCGCGAGCAGCTCGTCGTTGGAGAACGGCTTCTGGAGGTAATAGTAGGCTCCCTCGTTGACCGCTCGCATGGCGGACTTCAGGGAGGCCTGGGCGGTCATCAGAATGACCGCCATCTCGGGATCCACCTCGCGCGCCCGTGCGAGAACGTCCAGTCCGGTGGCACCAGGCATGCGAATGTCGGATACGACGATGTCCGGGTGTATCTCCTCCAGCGCCTCCAGCCCCGCCGTACCCCCCACAGCGGTGGTAACCCGGTATCCCTCACCCCTGAACAGGATCTGCAGGGACTCCAGGATCCCGGTCTCGTCGTCGACGAGCAGCACTTTCGTACCGTTCTCAGCCATGGAGCGCTACCGCCGCGGGCCTCTCTGCTCCGGGAAGATACAGATTGAACTCGGCCCCTTCCTCCCAGTGGTCCACCAGGATGATGCCCCGGTGGGCTTCGACGGCCCGGTGGACGACCGAGAGCCCGAGCCCGCTCCCCCCGGTCCGTGTCGTGAAGAAGGGATCGAAGATCCTGGCGGCCAGTCCCTCCGGTACCCCCGGCCCCGAGTCCCTGATTCGGATATGGATCGGGTGCATGACGTCGACGCCGGGGGTGCGAACGTCTCTCAGATCCTGCACGGCCACCTCGACGACTCCATGATCCGGCGAGAATTGCACGGCGTTGAGGATCAGATTGAACAGGGCACGGTGAAGCAGATCGAGGTCGGCGGGAATCGTGATTCCCGTGGAGTCGGGCGTGTGTCGAATCGTGACCCCGCGATCCACCGCCTCCGGATGCCGCTCGACGACCGTGACGCAGTCCGAGAGCAACTCGTCGAGCCCGATCGAATCCAGTTGACCGATGCGCACCCTCGAGAAGTCGATGAAGTCCGAGAGCAGACGACTCAGACGATCCGACTCGCGAACGATCATCTGCCTCAAGGTGCCGGCATCTTCGTCCTTCAGCGAGGGGCGGGAGAACTGCTCGACCGCGCTCCGGATCGACGCCAGCGGATTCTTGATCTCGTGAGCCATCGCAGCCGAAAGCTCCGCCACGGCCTTCAATCTCTCATTCCGGCGGTTCAGGACGGCTAGTTTCTCGAGATCGGTGATGTCCTGGAAGATCGCCGTCACCACGGTAGGGTGATCCGGCTCCGCGCGCATGGTCGTGCTGACGCCCAGGGTGATCCTCTGGTCCTTCCTCAGGGCGCTCACCTCGCCTCTCCGCAGGGTGATTCCGTCCTCGAGAGCCTGCTGAAGCAGCGCAAGCAAGCCGGGGGCGATCGCACCGAAGATCTCCGAGGCCGGCATCCCGCTCCAGTCACGACCGTCCATGCCCAGTAGGGTCTCCGCGGCCGGGTTCATGTAGAGCAGAACGCCCGGCTCCTCGACCGTCACGATACCCGTGCTGATCGTCTCCAAGATATTCGTCGTATCCTTCCTGAGACGTTGTAGCTCGGATCGCGCCGCGCCGAGCGCGATCCCGGCACGCCGTAGACGGTCGCCGAGAACGCCGGTGACCAGCGCCACGACCGTGAACAGTCCGATCTGGAGAGCCAGACTCCAGGTCAGGGATTCGGAGTACCCCCAGACCAGATCGGCGAAGTAGCACAGCGCGGCCAGCGGACCCACGAGGATGCCCCAAGGGAGCCTCAGAAGCAGCGCTCCCTCCGAGATTACGAGGATATAGAGCCAGGCGAACTGGCTCTCGCCCCCTCCGGTAAGATGTACGACACCGGTCACGAGCAGGATATCGAACAGCACCTGCCCTGCGAGGAATCCAAACCCCGATCCGGCCTGCTGGACGTGAGATTGCCAGTATCCCGCGGCGGTGACCACGAGCGCGAGAACGAACATCGCGGTGGCCAGGAATGTGGCCTGCGGATCGGCCTGGTCCCAGGCCACCAAAGCCGCCAGCTGAAAGCCGGCCACGACCACCAAGCGACCCAAATAGAGCCACTTCAGCAAATCAGCCCCCATTAGACCCGGGGTCGCTTGCTGGGCTCGAGCCTCCCAGACTTCGCCGGTGCTCTCGCTCAAGGTCACCTCACAGATGTACGCCCGCGTATGCGTACAGCATTACATGCAAGCGGAGTGCCGGCGGGGAGAATCCACCGAAGGACGGATCCGGAGGTGACGCGAGCGGGGGCGGATCCGCTGGTCAGGAGGCCCTCAGAAGCCGAAGGGTACGTTCAGGGTCTGGCCCGCGTAGATCCGACTGGTCCGAATTCCGTTGCTGCGCCGAAGAGCTTCGACGGTCGTTCCGTGACGATTGGCGATGATCCAAAGGGACTCGCCTTCCTCGACCGTATGGTGCAGGACGCCCTGACCCGAGTCCGTGGGGATCGCGAGCTCCTCACCCACGAGGATCCGACTGCCGCGGATCCCGACGGACTCG
>JAHEKL010000080.1 GCA_024638345.1 Gammaproteobacteria bacterium
GGCAATCGATGGATCCGCCGTTGCTGTGGGACCCGTACTCGACGTCAGGGGAGCGGGGACGATCGTCCGAAACATTTCCATAACGGGGGCGAGAGCCGTGGCGATCTCCATCGGAGCCTCCGGAGTGCTGCTCGACAGTGTGCAGGTTCAGGACAGCGGAATCGGCGTTCTGCAACTGGGTGGATCGTCCCTTCGAGTCGAGCGTTCGGTCTTTCGCCGAAATCGCACGGGCGTGCTGCTGCAGCACGAGGGGAGTGTCGACGTGAGGGGCGGCAGCTTCTCCGAGCACACAGAGGCTGCCATCTGGGCGATCGCTCGAGCAGTGGCTGGCGACCCGTCGCCGAGCCGACTCACGATCCGACAGAACCAGTTCGACCGGGATCGAATCGCTGTGGTGGTCGGGAACAGGGAAGCGACCGTCGCGGAGAACGTGTTCGACGGGCACACGGAGGTCGCCGTGTACGTGGCTGGCCGAAGCGTGAGCGTTCGCGACAACCGCATCATGGGTGGCGAGCGCTACGGAATCCTCGTCGTGGGGGCGCAGGGGGCGCAGATCACGGGGAACGAGACGGACGGGAACGCCGCGGTCGGAATCCTCGTGAACTCGTCGCGCAACACTGTCGTTCGCAATAACCGAGCCTATCGCAACGGATACGGGATCGTCGTGGTGTTCAGCGAGGGCGGCAGCCCGGACCTGCTGGAATACAACGCCCTGGTTTCAAATGAATGGGACGGTCTCACCGTCGTGGGCGGCTCCCCGATCGTTCGGCAGAACGAAGCGGTGGGGAATCGAGAAGCCGGACTCAGGATCATGGACTACGAGGGCAAGACGGGGGTGGTGATCCCGGCGGATCCTTTCGTGGGACCGCAGGTGATCCGTGGGAATGGATTCGACGAGCCCGTTCGAGGCCTCTACCGAGAAGCCGGAGGGGACCGCGGATGAGTCAGACCACCTTCGGGCCGGGCGACCGGATGTTCGAGCCAGGCCGCCTTGAACTGCTCGAAAGGAAGCGGATCCTCGATGGCGCGTGGATCGGGCTCTTCTGCCTCGTTCTGGCGAGCGTGCTCGTCCCGTGGCTCTTTCGGGCGCTGGAGGTCGACGCGACGGCGGTTGCCTGGACCGTACTCGCGTACTCGGCGCTCTTCGTCGCCCTTTCGGCTTGGCTGGAGACGGGAAAGAGCATCAGGCGTCTGCGGTGGAGCCTCTACGGGCTTCAGATCCTGAACGTGCTCTTTCTGGATGCGCTCTGGATTCAAGTCGGGGGCGTGCAGCTCACTTCCTTTCTGCTGGTCTTCGTCCTTCCCATCGTCATCAGTGGGTTGGTCTTGACCCGCTGGGAACCCTACGCGCTCAGCGGGCTTACATCGACCGTCGTGATTCTCACCGCCCTGGGCGCGTCTCCTGCGCTTCGCTGGTACGCGGACCGCTCCGGGTTGCCCGGTTTGAGGTGGGCGGGTGAACGGGTCGAGCCCTGGGTCATGCCTGAAACGCTCGTGGGCGTCGAGCCGGATCCTGCCCAGCTGGCCGTGACCCTCTTCTTCTTCGTCCTGATCCTGTTCGCGGCTAGTGTCGCGACTTCGAGCTTGGCAGTGCAGCTGGTCCGATTGAGAGAGCGGCTGGAGGTGTCCCGGCGTGAGCGCTCGGAGGCCGAAGCGTTAGCCGAGAAGGTTCTGACAGCGGCAAAGGATCCGTCCTGTCTGGTGGATCGAGAAAGCCACCGGATCACTCTGGCGAGCGACAGCTTCGTGCGGCAGCTGCTCGTGGATCGGAGGGATCTGACGGAACGCACGTTCTTCGAGCTCGTGGACTTCTCCTTTCCCGACGTAGTGGAGGAGATCCTGTGCGGCGGAGAGGCTCCGTTCGTCGTGTACCGTGTCGGCGAGGACGTCCGGATCGCACGCGTCACCGTGGCTTCAATCGATCACCGAGGCAGCCGTTACGCCCACGTCACCTTGCAGGACGTAACGGACGTTTCGCACCTCAAGCTGGCTCTGGATGTAATCGACGCCCTCTACATCCTCATGGACACTCGAGGAAGGGTGCTCTACTTCAACCAACCGAGCTTGAAGCGATTCGCGCGACTCTATCCGCAAGCAGAGGCGACGCAGGCACTGGGACGAGACGATCTACCGAACGGTTGGTGGGACCCGGGGGCGCGACGCTGGGTCCAGAGAGACCTGGAGCTGGACGGGGTTCATCATGCCGTCGAAGTGGTTACGGCGGACATACCCGGTGAGCACGGGCGCATTGCCCTGCTGACGCTGAGACCGGAGAGCGAAGATCCATGATCATGGACTCTCTCCGTTCGCTATTCCGATCGCTGATCCAACCGAAAGGCTGGCTCGCCGCTTCGATCCTCGTCGCTCTGTTCCTCACAGGGCCGATGGGAATGAGCGGGCTCCACGCATCGGCTCAGCAGAGCACCGTGCACGTCTCGCTGCGCGCCACTCGGTACTCTCCCGGCGGAGCCGGCGGTGTCGTCACCAGCGGTGACTGGGTCCGATCGACAGCACGGGGGACCGTTGCAGTGGGGGGCACGGCTGCGGTTCAGAGAGGAGAGCCATGGGCCACGGGTCGCTCCGGGGTGACCCGAAACACACGCGATGGCGAAGTCTTCGGCCTATCGGGCGAGGTCGGTGGAGGTCGAGCCGCGGATGCGGGTTCGTACGTCGCGAGGCTCACGGGTTCGTGGGACCGGCGCATCGGGCGGAGTGCGTTGTGGGGTGGCCTGGAGACAGAGGCACTCGATCTGAACGGGGATCGATCCCTGCTCCTGCGTCCGGGGCTCCAATGGCAGATCTCTGAGCGGTTGCTCTTGAGGGGCCGGTACGGCAGGAGCTTCGGCGGCGAAACTCAGGTCGACTACGGATTCGCCACCGCCGAGCGCGTCGGAGAGCGTATCGGTCTCCTTCTAGGCATGCTCATCGGAAGGTCGGTGGAGTCACTCACGATCAGAGGCACCCACGTATCCGATTTCGGGGACCACCGCTGGGAAGTGTTCGGTGGCGTCACGCTGTTTCCTGGTGGCGTGCCGGTTCGCTTGCTCGTGGAATACCAAGGTGGAAGAGCCTCGAGCCGCCACTCCGTCGTCGCCTCCAGCTCGATTCCGGTCCGATGAGCGATACGAGCAGCCATTCTTCGGGGCCATCGACTCCGCGGGCCGACCGAACCTCGGAGGTACCCCTCGAGGCCCCCCGGAAGCTGTTTCCTCGTTTCGTCGTCGGAGCCGTCTTCTTCGTGACGGTCGGATTCACGGTGTCCGGAGCTCGGTTGGCCGAGCGAGCGCGCGTCGAGCAACGGCGAAGCGACGCCTATGCTCTTGGCAGCGAGCGAGCGGCCCGTGTGACCCAACTCCTATCCGGTGCCTTGCTCGCGACACGCGAGGCCGAGGCGGGCGCGGCGTCGCGGACGAGCGTCGGAGATCTGCGGCTCTTCAATCTGGACCTCGCCGCAGAGATGCAGAGGTCACCCGAGCTCCGAAACGCAGTGCAACAGATCCCTCGGAACGGGCTCGGTACACTCGTCGGCCCGCTGGAGCTCCCCGGCCTGGACCCGGTCGTCGTCGGGCTCAGCCCTTCCAGTGAGGGCGATTGGAGCGCTGTCGCGGTGCAAGTCCCAGATCTGGTCGAAGCCGCCGGCTTCGATGCGATCGCGGAGGCAGGACTCGGATACGTTCTTCGCACCAGCTCCGCGACAGGGTCGTTGGAGGGAGGCGCACTCGTGAGGTCCAATCCCGAGCCGCTGCCGGCGCCTCTCGAGCTTCCGGTGTCGGTAGCGGATACCCGGTGGGCGCTGCAGGTAGGCCGGCCGGAGGGTTGGAACACGCCCATGATCCTCTGGCCGAGTGTGCTGGCGGCGGTGCTGGCTGCGTTCATAGCGGCACTCCTGACCGACACCATCCTCCGAAGGCCGGATGACGTGGAACGGCGTTTGGGTGAAGAGGTGGCACGTATTCGGCGGGTGAACCAAGACCTGCTCCGACAGATCGAGAGACAGCGAAAGATCGAGAGCGAGCTGAGCTTCAGAGCGGCCCACGACGAGCTCACGGGGCTACCGCTCCGGAGCCACCTGACCGATCGGCTCGAACGAGCGCTGGTGAGGACGCGGTCAGCGGACGACTACGGTGTCGCGGTCATCTGTCTTGGCCTGGATCGCTTCAAGTTCGTGAACGACAGCCTGGGTCGTGAGGCCGGCGACGACGTGCTGCGAACCGTGGCCTACCGTCTGGATCGTGCGCTGCGCCCGGGCGACACGCTGGCACGGGCTGGAGGTGACCAGTTCGCGGCCGTTCTCTATGGAGTTCGCGAGATCGAAGTGGCCGAAGAAGTGGCGAAACGGGTAAGGGAGGTCGCCACGGAGGGGATCGTGATCGGAGGTCAGGAGCTGTTTCTCACCTGTTCACTGGGTCTTGCTCACACGATTTCGGGCTTTGAACAGCCGACCACTCTGCTCCGTCAGGCGGAGACGGCCATGTACGCCGCCAAGGAGATGGAGCGAGGAGGCACCGCGGTGTTCGATTCTGCCCGCGAGGAGCAGGCCGCGGATGTAGTCCATTTGGAGGCGGAGATCCGAAAGGCGCTCCGCGAAGAGTCTTTCCAGCTCGCCTTCCACCCGGTAGTGGCGGTTGGGAGTGGAGAGGTGGTGGGCGCAGAGGTTCTCACTCGCTGGACCCATGCCCTGGAGGGGGAGATCTCCCCCCACCGATTCATCTCCGTCGCGGAGGAAAGCCGTCTGATCATCGAGCTGGATCGATGGGTGCTCCGGCGAGCGGCCGAACAGCTGAGGGAGTGGAAGACCCAGGGTACCGTGGGCGCGGACTTCTATCTGAGCGTGAATCTGTCCGGTCGGCATATCGGTGAGCCCGACCTCGTCGACTTCGTCCAAGCCACTCTCCACGAGACGGGCACTGCTCCTGGTTCGCTCTGTCTCGAAGTGACCGAAGGCGTTCTGCTGAGCCGGCCTCACGTGGCGCTTCGAATCCTCAAGGAAATCCGTGACATGGGGGTTCGCCTCTTCCTGGACGACTTCGGCACCGGGTACTCCTCCATCAGCTACCTGCACCGCTTTCCGTTCGACGTCCTGAAGGTCGATCGGAGCTTCATCCGAGGACTGCCCGGTGATGAGAGGGAAGAGAGCGTTGTACGCGCGATCGTTGGGCTCGCCAAGAGCTTCGGTCTGAAGACCGTCGCCGAGGGTCCGGAGCGCCGGGCCCAGATAGAAGTCCTCGAGAAGCTGGGGTGCGACTACACACAGGGATTCATGCCCACGCCCCCGCTGAAGGCGGATGCCCTGGAATCCTTCCTCGCGTCTTATGGCGGTTCGAAGCCGACACGAACCGCCCTGGAAACGAGTCTCGTCGGATCTTCGGAGGATTGATGGATACCAGTCTCCTGCCGACCGCACTCCTGGTCACTGTTCTGCTCGCCCTGTTCGTATACGGTTGGGTACGCAGTGAGCGCGGCGTGGCGATCGCCTCGCTGCTGGTTTCTATCGGGCTTTTCGGGACCTTTCTCGGAATCGCCTATGCGCTCTTCGGCTTCGATACGAGCGCCATCGACGAGAGCGTCCCGACTCTCCTCAGCGGTATGAGACTCGCGTTCGTGACCTCCGTCGTCGGACTGTTCTTCGCGGTGATGCTGCGGGCGCGAGCCATCATCGGGGCCCCCAGTGACGATTCGGAGATGGACGATATGGGCGCGTTGCTGCGGCAGCTTACCACGCGCGAGGAGGTCGGGCGTGAGGAGCACCGCGAGATCGCCGATCTTCTCAGGTCGATTCGGGTCGCACTGAGTGGTGCCGGAAAGAACGGCCGTGACGAGTCCGGAGGGTCCTCCACGGAGCGAATTGGACGGGTCGCCGATCCGGTCGACCAGCTCTCGGGGTACGCGCACGAGACGGACACTTAGATGTCGACCCGCCGTTCGGATGCCGACGAATGGGTCTCCATCGGAGATCTGATGTCGGGGCTGATGCTGGTATTCCTGGCGGTCGCGGTGTTCTTCATGAGGCAGGTAGAAGCCGAACGACAGGATCTGGAGGAGATCGCCGTCGTCTACGACAGTATCAAGGTGAGCCTCTACGAGGAGCTCAGAGCGGAGTTGCGGCAAGACCTCCCCAACTGGGGAGCCGAGCTCGATCCGGTCACACTCGCCGTACGATTCGAAAGCCCCGAGGTGCTTTTCGAGCGCGGTCGTGCGGACCTCAATCCGAGATTCCGCGACATTCTGGATTCCTTCTTCCCCCGTTATATCGGAGTCCTCACATCGGAGCCTTTTCGGTCCCACGTGCAGGAAGTGCGTATCGAGGGGCACACCTCTTCGGACTGGGAGGACCTCCAGGGACTCGCCGCGTATGAAAGAAACATGGAGCTATCTCAGGAGCGCACGCGAAACGTCCTCTCGTACGTCGTCCGTCTCGAGGGCGCCCGGGAGCACTGGGACGGGTGGCTTCGGACACGACTGACGGCCAACGGCCTTAGCTCGGGTCAGCCGGTTCTGCAGGACGGCGCGGAGGATCCTGTTCGCTCGCGACGCGTCGAGTTCAGGGTGAGGACCGACGCGGATGAGAGGCTGTCCGAGATCGTCCAGCGGATCGCGCCTTGAGGGACGTCCTTCCAAGTTCGCTGCCTCTTGAGGTCGAGGGCGCTTGGCGTGATGTTCAGAGCCAGAACACCCTCCGATGGCCCCCGAACGAGGAGCGGCGGACCCCTGACTTTCGGCCAACACGTTGACGTGGTCGCGTCACTCCTCGCCCCGCGCTCGCCATGACCGAGTGGGCGAGCACGGACCGCGTGCCGGGAGTGGTCATCCTAGCGGGCGGCCAGAATCTGGAAGGTGATCTGCACCTCCAGGTCAGCACAGCCACCCATCCCCATGGTGAGACTCCGCTGGAGATGTTGAACCGGGGCGACCCCTTCTTTCCCATCACCATCTCGGACGCGGATGTCCGCCTGATCTCCAAGGATCAGGTGGCCGCGGTTTCCTTCGGCGGGAACGCGCCCGAGCCCGTGCCTCTGCCCACCACGGAGCCGATCGGGATCGAGGTGGAAATGGCGGATGACACCGAGTATCGCGGTCAGGTTCACATCGAGTTGAGGCCGCCCTCCACTCGAGGCCTCGACCTCATGAACCAGCCGGAGCGATTCTTCGCATTGTCGGTGCCGGGTCGAACCTGGTATCTGAACCGCTCGCACGTTCGATACGTGCGGCCCCACGACTGAGAGGCCCATGGCGAGTCTCGATCAATTCATCCAGGTCCTCCACGAACGCGGCGGGGATGCGATCGAGGTGAAGGGTGGGCTACCGGTGGCCCTCCGCGACTCCGAAGGCCGGAAGGCCCTGACCTCGAAGCCCGTCAGCGGTTCGCAGCTTCTGGCTCTGGTCAAGGAAATCGCGTCCCCTGAGGTCGCCTCGCAGGCTGCCTCCGGAGACTCTCTCGAGTTCCCTTACTCCTCACCGAGCGGAGCCGTCACGGTCGCGCTTCGGCAGGAGAACGGGCAGCCGGCGCTGATCATCACGCGTGGCGGAGAGGCCAATCCGGAAACCTCCAGCGCTCAGACCGCGACGCCGACGGCCGCCGCGGCGACTGAGGCGCCCGCCGCGACTGGGCCGCAACCGGCGACGTCGGCCGGAGGAAGCCAAGCCCGTGCGGCGCTGGATCGACTGCTCACGATGCTGGTCCAGGAAGGTGGCTCGGATCTGCACCTTCGCGTGGGGCAGCCACCGATCATCCGAAAGGACGGGTCCTTGATCCGAAAGGACGGCCCGGCCATGGACGCAGATCTCCTGCTCGCCATGCACCAGAGCGTAATGGTCGAGAAGGACAAGGTCGCATTCGCCGCGACCGGCGATGCCGACTACGCCTACGAGATCGACGGGCTCGCACGGTTTCGCTGCAACGCTGCACGGGATCGGGCAGGGCCCTTCGGCGTCTTCAGGATCATTCCGAGCAAGATCCCCACCTGCGAGCAGATGATGATCGCCCCAGAGGTTCAGAAGCTGTGCTACCTGAACAAGGGGCTGGTCCTGGTCACCGGTCCGACCGGGTCCGGGAAGTCCACGACGCTGGCGGCGATGGTGGATCTCATGAATCGCGAGCGCACGGACCATATCCTGACCGTCGAGGACCCGATCGAGTTCGTTCACGAGAGCAAGGGCTGCCTCGTGACGCATCGGCAGGTGGGTCTCCACACCCAGTCCTTCAAGAGCGGGCTTCGCGCCGCGCTCCGCGAGGATCCCGACATCGTTCTGATCGGCGAGCTGCGCGACTTGGAGACGGTCGCAATCGCAATCGAGACGGCTGAGACCGGCCACCTGGTCTTTGGCACGCTCCATACGAATACCGCCGCATCCACGGTCGACCGAATCATCGACCAGTTCCCCGCCGACCAGCAGGCCCAGATCCGCGTGATGCTCGCGGAGTCCCTGCGTGGCGTCATCTCGCAGACCCTCTTGAAGAAGGTCGGAGGAGGCCGCATTGCGGCACGTGAGGTGCTTCTGACGAGCCAGGCGGTCAGCAACCTGATTCGCGAGGGGAAGACGTTCCAGATCCCATCCATCATGCAGACCAGCCGAAAGCAGGGCATGATCATGCTGAACGACGCACTGATCGAGCTGGTCGAGCAGAAGCTGGTCGAGCCCCGTGAGGCATACATGAAGGCGGTCGACAAGCTGGCCATCGAGCAGGCTCTCAAGTCGCGGGGTCATGACATAGGCGCGCTCCACGGAAGTTGAACGGCCGACCGGCGTCGGATGCGAAGGGCGCGTTCGATCGAACCCCGCTGATCTCCCCCCACAACGGATGGCCGCCCCGTTCGTTCACGCGCCGGAACGCTCTGCTCCTCGGCGCGGCGGTGCTCCTGTTCCTGACGGGTCTCGCCGTCGACCGCTTTCGGGCCGGGGAAATCGCACAGGGAGATTCGTCGGCCCCTTGCACGGTCTCCCGGGTCGGGGACGGAGACAGTTTCGAATGTGAGGATGGGCGACGGGTCCGTCTGCTCCTGATCGATGCCCCCGAGCTCGCCCAGGGCCGAGCCGGGGAGGAGTCGCACCGCGCCCTCTTGGATCTCATGCCGCCCGGCAGCGCGATCCAGCTCGAGCTCGACGTAGAGACCGAGGACTCCTTCGGGCGCACGCTGGCCTACGTGACACTGCCGGATGGGAGGATCGTCAACGAAGAGCTGTTGAGACGGGGTTTCGCCGTCATGCTCGTCTACCCTCCGAACGTACGCTACGTCGACCGGTTCAGGTCGGTGGCCAACGATGCGCAGGCCGCCGGAGCGGGTCTCTGGGGCGAGGGAGGGTTCCGCTGCCTCCCAGTGGACTTCAGGGCACGCACCTGCGGCCGGTAGCCCCGCCACGGGAACCGGCTCTCTCCGATATCAGTTCTGAGGGGTGCAACCGACTGGTCGTTCCACCCCTGAAGGAGGTCCCTCAATGTCAGCGAGCTCGCACAGAACCCGTTCTACCCTGCTGATTCCTGTGGTCCTGTCGGTCCTGGGTCTGACCGCAGCCGGAAGTGCGGTGGCCCAGGAGGTGAGTCAGGCCGCGGCGCACACGGTCGGCCAGCAGCTGGTCGGCGCGTTCACGGCAGACAGTCCTTTCACTCCAGACGCGCCGGATCATCTATGGTTCGACAACGGAGACGGAACCTATCTGTTCCTCCACTTCAACGGTCCGTTCGCCGAAGCCACGGGCCTCATGTTCACAGGCTGGGCCGTGGAAGGTCGGTGGTGCGCCGAGGATCGACCCACGCCGGAGTTCACGCACTTTCATCGCACCGCGCGAGTGGGAGCGTGGGGCGCGGGCCATGGTGGAGCGACCGCGGGTGAACCTGGCTACTGGCTCAAGCACGTCGCCGTAGAGCGGATGGAGATGCCCGCGATGATGGGGATGCCTGCGCGGACGATCGAGCCCGGTGCGGATGGCATGTTCATGCCCACGCAGGCGCCCAGCTGTGGTGGGTGAGCGGGTCGTGCCGCGTCCTTCCTGGCTGATACCGATGATGATCGTCGCCGGGATGAGTATTTCCTGCTCGGGTGACGGCTCTGACGAACGAGGGCTGGAGGTGGTGGACGCGGGCGCTTCGAGCGGGCCCGTGACGGCCGCGGTGTCGGCCCCGATCGGCCGCTCGGGAGCCACCTCGGTCGGGCAGGAGCTCTTTGGAAGGATCGGCTGCAACGGGTGCCACACGATCGCCGATATCGGCGGGATCGTTGGCCCGAATCTGAGCGGTGTGGGAGCGAGACCATCACGCGACCCGACTCGCTGGCCGACGACGGAAGCCTACATCCGAGCCTCACTCGAAGGTCCGGAGCAGTACGTAGTCGACGGGTATACGCCCGACATGCCTTCACCCGAGCTGCTCGGAATCACCGATGACGACATCGACAAGCTGGTCGCCTACCTACTGACGCTCACAC
>JAHEKL010000081.1 GCA_024638345.1 Gammaproteobacteria bacterium
GGCTTCCTCCATCAGCGTGCCGAAGCGGGCCACACGTTCGGCGACCGTCGAGACGTAACGATCGTGAGTCACGTAGCGCTGGTCCATGCGAGATTCAGCACGAATACGTTCCCGAGCTGGTCCCGCGCCCAGCCGATGCGATTCCTCTGCCACAACGGAGAGATCAACACACTGCAGGGGAACGTGAACTGGATGCGCGCGCGTCAGTCACTGTTCAAGAGCGACCTGTACGGGAAGGAGTTCGACCGGCTTTTCCCGATCGTCGACCCGGAGACGTCGGATTCGGGAATTCTGGATAACGTGCTGGAGCTTCTGGTGTCGGCGGGCCGCAGCATGCCCGAGGCAGTCATGATGCTGATCCCAGAGGCGTGGGAGAATCACGAATCCATGTGCCCGACGCGTCGGGCCATGTACCAGTACAACGCCTCGCTGATGGAGCCCTGGGACGGTCCGGCAGCCGTGCTGTTCACAGACAGCCGTTGGGCCGGGGCGGTTCTCGATCGAAACGGCCTCCGACCCTGCCGGTATTGGGTCACGAACGACGACCGCGTCATCCTCTCCAGCGAAGTGGGGGTCCTCGACGTTCCACCGGAGAACATCAAGGCGAAGGGACGGCTCCAACCAGGCCGCATGTTCCTCGTCGACTTCAAGGAAGGTCGAATCGTCGAAGACGAGGAGATCAAGGATCGCGCGGCACGCGCCCACCCCTACGCAGACTGGCTCGAACATCGCAAGCTCGATCTGGCCGACCTGCCCGCGAAGGAGCCGACTCCGGGGGACCCCGAGTCCCGCCTCGCCCGGATGCGGATGTTCGGGTACACCTCGGAGCACCTTCGATTCTTGCTCCAGCCAATGGTCGACGTCGGAAAGGATCCGCTCGGATCGATGGGGAATGACGAGCCCCTCGCCGTCCTCTCCGACCAGCCCAGGCTGCTCTACGACTACTTCAAGCAGCTCTTCGCGCAGGTCACGAACCCTCCCATCGACTCGACCCGAGAGTCCGCGGTGATGTCGCTCGGTCTCCCCGTGGGACCGGAGGGAAATCTTCTGGAGACGACCGAATCCCAGGCCGAACGCCTGTGGCTTCCTCATCCTGTCCTGACGGACGAGGAGATGGCCTCGTTGGCCCATCTGGATCACGGAGACTGGCAATCCGCGGTGATCGACATCACCTATCCCCGGAAGTCGGGAACCGCGGGACTGCAACGGGCACTTGGGCGGATATGCCAGGAAGCTTCGCGGTGGATCCAGGAGCGAGTCCGCCTTTTGATCCTCTCCGACAGGAGAGCCGGTCAGGATCGGGTACCTCTGAGCGCGCTCTTGGCCGTGGGGGCCGTTCACCAGCACCTGGTCCGCACCTCCGAGCGGACGATGGTCAGTCTTCTGCTCGAGACCGGAGAGCCACGTTCAGTCCACCACTTCTGCACGCTGCTCGGATACGGTGCGGACGGGATCAACCCCTACATGGCCTACGAGGCGCTGCAAGAGATGGCCGATCGAGGGCTGCTTCAGCGCGAGTGGACTCAGGAGGAGCGGATCGGCCGATATCGGAACGCACTCGGGGCCGGAATCCTCAAGGTGATGGCCAAGATGGGGATCTCGGCACTCACCAGCTATCGAGGCGCGCAGATCTTCGAGGCCGTCGGACTGGCCTCCGAGGTCATGGACCGCTGTTTCGCCGGAAGCGCGAGCCGGATCCAGGGTCTGGACTTCGACATGCTCGCCTGCGAAGGGCTGCGTAGACACGACCTCGCGTGGGCCCGACAGCCGGACGTCCGGTTCCCCTCCCTCCCGAACCCTGGGGAGTTCCACTGGAGACCGGAAGGCGAGCGTCGGATGTGGAACCCCGACACGGTCGCGACCGCGCGGCTCGCCGCCCAAACTGGAAGCTACGAGACCTATCGGGAGTTCGCGCGACTCGCCAACGACGATGCACGCAGCCGCTGCACGATTCGAAGCCTGCTCGATTTCCGTGCCGGCTCCCCCATCTCGATCGACGACGTAGAGCCCGCGTCCGAGATCGTGAAGAACTTCACCAGCGGGGCGATGAGCTTCGGCGCGCTTTCCAAGGAGGCGCACGAGACCTTGGCCGTGGCGATGAATCGGATCGGGGGGAAATCCAACAGCGGGGAAGGTGGAGAGGATCCGGAGCGCTTCCCGGTGCTCGAGAACGGAGATTCGCGAAGGTCAGCCATCAAACAGGTCGCTTCCGGCCGGTTCGGCGTGACCATGGACTACCTCGTGCACGCGAACCAGCTGCAGATCAAGATGGCTCAGGGCGCCAAGCCCGGAGAGGGTGGCGAGCTGCCCGGACGGAAGGTGTCGAACGAGATCGCGCGGGTACGTCACACGACCCCAGGGGTCATGCTGATCTCCCCACCGCCCCATCACGACATCTACTCGATCGAGGATCTGGCGCAGTTGATCTTCGATCTGAAGAACGCGAACCCCTCAGCCGATGTCAGCGTGAAGCTGGTCTCGGCCGTCGGGGTGGGCACGGTTGCGGCCGGTGTCACGAAGGCGCGATCGGACCACATCCTGATCTCAGGCCACGACGGGGGCACCGGTGCTTCGCCCCTCACGAGCATCAAGCACGCCGGTCTGCCGTGGGAGTTGGGCATCTCCGACGTGCATCAGACGCTCGTGTTGAACGGCCTCCGCGATCGAGTGCGACTCGAGGTGGACGGGCAGCTCAAGACCGGTCGGGACGTGGTCATTGGAGCCCTTCTGGGCGCCGAGGAGTTCGGGTTCTCCACGGCTCCGCTCATCGCGATGGGCTGCATCATGATGCGGAAGTGCCATCTGAACACGTGCCCGGTAGGTGTGACGACGCAGGATCCCGTCCTACGTGCCCGCTTCACAGGGACCCCTGAGCACGTGATCAACTACCTCTTCCTGGTTGCGGAAGAGGTACGCGAGATTCTGGCCAGACTGGGTTTCCGGCGACTCCACGAAGCCGTGGGCCGATGCGATCTGCTCACACCCAAGGAAACCCAGGAAGGCGAGCCAGCATCGACTCTCGACTTCAGCGCCATTCTGACCCGAGCAACTCCGCGCGACCCCACGGCCGCCGTGATCAAGAGCCGACGCCAGATCCATCGCCTCGAAGACATCCTCGATCAGGAGCTGATACGACGCGCCGAGCCGGCTCTGGAGCGGGGCAAGCCGGTCACGATCACCATGCCCGTTCATAACGTGAATCGGACCGTCGGCACCCTGCTCAGCAACCATGTCGTCCGCAAGTGGGGTCCAGGTGGGCTTCCCGACGACACGATTCGCCTCGAGTTCGAGGGCTCTGCCGGCCAAAGCCTGGCCGCGTGGCTCGCGAAGGGCATCTCGCTCGATCTGGTCGGCGATGCGAACGACTACGTAGGCAAGGGTCTGTCCGGGGGACGCGTCGTCGTGCGGCCCCCGCCCGAGGCGAGCTTCGTCCCGGAAGAGAACGTGATCATCGGGAATGTGGCGCTCTACGGAGCCACGAGCGGAGAGGCGTACTTCCTCGGAGTCGCCGGAGAGCGGTTCTGTGTGCGCAACTCCGGTGCGTCCGCCGTCGTTGAGGGCGTAGGGGAGCACGGGTGCGAGTACATGACCGGTGGCCGAGCGGTGATCCTCGGACCCACCGGTCGGAACTTCGCCGCCGGGATGAGCGGCGGCATCGCATATGTCTGGGATCCGGTCGGGGAGTTCGCGGGCCGCTGCAATCAGGACCTGGTCGAGTTGGATCGTTTCGACCCCCTCTCGGGCACGATGGCGGCCGATGAGCTAGAGCTCAGGCGCCTGATCGAGGCCCACGTAGAGTACACCGGCTCAGCGCGCGCCCAGGCGATCCTGAACGAATGGGAGACCCGCATCACGGAGTTCGTGAGGGTGATCCCATCGGACTACAAGCGGGCGATGGAGCAGGAGGAGACGCTCGAGGACCGTTCGTCCTCGTCGGCGGTTCGTGCGCCTGATCGCCGTCTCCCGGTGGCCTGAAGCGAACGCGCAGATGGACAAGAACCGGGGCTTCATGGACTTCGACCGCAAAGGCATCCCTGAGCGGGACCCGAACGCCCGCGTCCACGACTACCTGAGCATCTACACCGAGGAGGACGAGACCCAGCTCCGCCAGCAGGGCGCCCGCTGCATGGACTGTGGCGTTCCCTTCTGTCAGGCGGACATGGGCTGTCCCATCGACAACCTCATTCCAGAGTGGAATGACCTCGTCTTTCGCGGCCAATGGCGCGAGGCGTACGTGCGTCTGGCTCGCACGAACAACTTCCCCGAGTGGACGGGGCTTATCTGCCCGGCGCCCTGCGAAGACGCGTGCGTTCTGGGTATCACCAGTCCCCCGGTGACGATCAAGCGCATCGAGCACGCCATCATCGAGAGGGCCTTCGCCGAAGGGTGGGTGACGGCGGTCCCGCCCGAGACGCGCACCGGGAAGAAGGTGGCGATCGTAGGAAGTGGGCCGGCGGGTCTCACCGCGGCCGATCAGTTGAACCGGGCGGGACACACGGTGACGGTGTTCGAGCGGGACGATCGGATCGGGGGGCTTCTCATGTACGGGGTGCCCCATCCGAAGCTGGAGAAGTGGATGGTCGATCGACGGATAAACCTGCTCGCGGCCGAGGGCGTCGAGTTCCGCACCTGCGTGAATGTCGGGGTGGACTTCGACGCAGCCCTGCTCTACGAGGAGTACGACGCCATCCTGCTCGCCTGCGGAGCGCTGGATGCCCGAGACCTCCAGATCCCCGGACGGGAGCTTGAGGGCGTCCACTTCGCGATGAAATACCTGACCGAGGTAACGAAGAGCCTATTGGACTCCGGGTTCTCGGACGGTCGATTCGTCGACGCCAAGGACAAGGACGTGATCGTCATCGGCGGGGGGGATACGGGAGCGGACTGCATTGCCACTGCGCTCCGACAGGGCTGCCGCTCGCTGCTGAACATCACCCGGCGCGCCCAGGAGCCGACGGATCGAGGTGCGCAGCATCCCTGGCCGGGGGAGCCGGGCACGTACTTCATGGACTACTCCCACATCGAGGGCGCGGCGGTGTTCGGCCGAGATCCTCGCGAGTACGGTGTGTTGCCGCTCGAGTTCGTCGGGGACGGAGAAGGGCGCCTGACGGGGGTCAGCATCGAGCGGCTACGTTGGGACCGTAATGGCAGCGAAGCATCGCGAATGCAGCGAACGGGCGAGATCACCACGTTCCCCGCCGATCTCGTCTTCCTGTCGATCGGCTTCGTAGGTCACGATGCTCCCGAGGTAGTGAAGCAGCTGGATGTGGTATCGGAGAAGGGATTGATTCCCGCTGAGTGGGGCCACCTGGTCACGTCGGACGAGCGGGTGTTCGTGGCTGGTGACATGCGCAGGGGTGCTTCTCTCATCGTCTGGGCGATGGCCGAGGGGCGAGGAGCGGCGCGCGAGATCGACCGCTTCCTGATGGGCTCGACCGAACTCGAGGCCCCGATGCCCGCTCCGCGTCATCTAGCGAACCTGCGCACGGACTGAGCGTCCGCCCGTCGGAATCATCTGGCTGTCGCTGGTCAGGATGCGACTTTCTCCGCGGCAGCGGTTCCCAGTAGCGCTTCGCGAAGAAACGGCGCGGTCGCGGCCTCGCTCTCTTGCGCGACCTCCTCCGGTGTTCCTGCCGCGACGATCCGACCGCCGGCCACACCGGCCCCCGGACCCATCTCGATCAACCAGTCGGCGGTCTTGATCACGTCCAGGTTGTGCTCGATGACGAGGACGGTGTTACCGGACCGCACCAGGCGGTCGAGCACGTCCAGGAGCCTCTTCACGTCCGCGCCGGAAAGCCCGGTGGTCGGCTCGTCCAGAATGTACAGCTTCCGTCCCTTCTTTGCGGTCGCGGTCGCGAGCTCTCTCGCAATCTTCAGCCGCTGAGCCTCTCCCCCAGACAGGGTGGTAGCCGCCTGCCCCAACCGCAGGTATCCGAGTCCGACCTGCTGTAGATGCCAAAGCGCCTGGCCCAGCTTACGCTCTCGAACGAAGAAGCGGATCGCCTCGTCGACCGTCATCTCCAGGACGTCTGCGATCGATCTCCCTTTCACCTGTACGTCCAGCACATCTCGCTTGAACCTGCGACCCAAGCAGACGTCACAGGGCACGTAGACGTCGGCCATGAAGACCATCTCCACCTCGATCTGGCCTGCGCCTTTACATGTCTCGCACCGACCACCCGGAACGTTGAAAGAGAAGTTGCGAGCCTGATAGCCGCGCTCTCGCGAGAGAGGCTGTGCGGCGAAGATCCGCCTCGCCTCGTCCCAAGCCTTGATGTAGGTGACCGGATTGGATCGTGGAGTCCGTCCAATAGGGGACTGGTCAACCAGGACGACCGACTCCAGATGCCCTATGCCCTCCAGCGTTTCGTAGCTGCCGACGGACTCTCCTAGATGCTCCTTCGCCGAAGTCTCTCCCCCGTCGAGCTCCCGTTCCAGGGCCCGGTACAGGATGTCGTGGACAAGAGTCGACTTGCCCGAACCGGATACTCCGCTGACCGCGACGAGCCTCCCCAGCGGCAGGTTCAGGTCGACGTCCGAAACGTTGTGCAGGCTGGCCCTCCCCATCCGCAGCCAGGCCCTGCTCGCGGTTCGCCGCTCGGGAATCGGGATCTCGGAGCGTCCAGATAGATATCTCCCGGTTGTGGTATCCACCTCCATTAGAGCATCGGGAGAACCTTCAAAGACGACTTCGCCTCCCTTCTCACCGGACGCGGGCCCGAGCTCGATCACGTGATCCGCCGAGAAGATGGCCTGGGCGTCGTGCTCCACCACGATGACGGTGTTTCCCAGATCGCGGAGGCGTCCGAGGAGTGCGAGCAGTGCGTCGGTGTCCCGCGGATGCAGGCCGATCGACGGTTCATCCAAAACGTAAACGGTGTCGACCAGCTGCGAGCCGAGGGAGTTGGCCAGGTTGATCCGTTGAGCCTCCCCCCCGGAAAGGGTCCGGGTCTGTCGATCGAGCGTGAGGTAGCCTAGGCCGACGTCCACAAGGAAAGAAACTCGCGATCGGATCTCTCTCAGGATCGTCTTGGCGATAGCCCTCTCCGATTCGGTCAGCTCCAGAGCCTCGAGCCATGGCCCGAGCTCCCCGAGCGGCATCTGGCTGATCCGATCGATGCTCACCCCCGCCACGTGCACGCAGAGCGCCTCGGAGCGAAGTCGTCCACCATCGCAATCGCTACAGGTGCTCGGACTCTGATATTTCCTCAGGAACACCCGGATGTACTGCTTGTATCTCTTCCTCTCCCGTGATCTTAGAAAGGGGATCACGCCCTGGAACGCAGAGTTCTCCAGCCTTCCCTTCCCTCCCTTTGTGCCTCGAAGAACGGCCTCTCGGAAGGCGGAAGGCAGCTCGGACCATGGGACACTCCTGGATACGCCCTGGAGGTCTGCGAACTCGCGCAGCTTCGCGCGCTCCCGCTTGTACCGCGGCTTCGTCCACGGGTCCACGGCCCCTTCGTCGAGCGATCGGGAGGGACTCGGGACGATCAGCTCGGGATCATACTCCAGCGTGGCTCCGAACCCCGTGCACCGTGGACACGACCCGTAGGGGGAGTTGAACGAGAACAGCTGTGGTGTCGGCTCGGGGAAATCGATCTCGGGGTGCTCGGGGCATCGAAAGCGCTCCGTGAACGCGAGATGACCGCGCGAGTCGTCCGGTAGCAGAATCACGACCTCGCCTTCTCCCTCCCTGAAGGCCGTGCCCACCGAGTCAGCCAGTCGGTCGCGAATACCGTCCTTCGAGCGAAGGCGGTCCACGACGACGTGAATCTCGTCGGCCGCGCTGAGGTCGAGCCCGGGAGTTGCAACCTCCTCTCCGACCTCCGCCCCCAGGTCCACAGGCTCGCCGTCGGCCAGCAGTCGTACGAATCCCAGCGATCGCAGGCTTTCGGCGAGTGCCCGATGCGTAGTCTCGGGGCTCCTGGGCAGTGGAAACGTCACCATGAGACGAGTTCCCGCGGGTAGCGATTGCAGCTCGTCCACCACGCTCGTGACCGAGTCGGGCTCGACATGCCGACCGCACTTGGGACACCAGGTTCGTCCGACCCTGGCGAACAGCAAACGCAGGTAATCGTAGACTTCAGTGGCAGTGCCGACGGTAGATCGACTCGTCTTGGTGGGGTTCTTCTGCTCGATAGCCACCGAGGGCGAGATCCCCTCTACCGAGTCCACATCCGGCTTTTCCATGCGATCGAGGAACTGCTTGGCATACGTGGAGAGCGACTCGACGTACCGCCGCTGCCCCTCAGCGAAGAGCGTGTCCAGGGCGAGAGAGGACTTGCCGGATCCCGAGGGCCCCGTGATCACGGTCGTGACCCCCCTCGGAATATCCAGGTCGATGTTCTTCAGGTTGTGTTGACGCGCGCCTCGGACGCGAATGCTCTCATCCATTCCACATCGCGATCGTCCTGATTGGAGGGGGTCTCCTCACCGCCTGGAGCTCGGGGGACCAAGGTGGCACCTACCCTCACCCAGGAGTGGAGGTCCGATCGGCCTGCTCGATGGGAGCGGAGCGGGGACTTGTCCTTGGCTACATATGTTTACACCGTTTTGGTATGCCGATGTCACCTCCGAAGTCCCGCGGGCTGCGGCGAGTCCGATCTCTGATCCTTTCGATGCTGGCCTTCGGATCCTTCGGCTGTGCGCGGATCACCGGACCAGCTCTCGCGCCGCCTGCCACGCCCGCGCCCGGGTACGCGGAAGAGGGGGTCGCGTCGTGGTACGGCGAGCCTTTTCACGGGCGCACGACAGCCTCTGGTGAGACCTACGACATGGAAGCGATGACCGCAGCGCATCGCTCGCTCCCCTTCGGCACTGTCCTGTGGGTGGAGAATCTCGACAACGGACGAACGACCACGGTACGGGTCAACGATCGGGGTCCGTTCGTGCGGGGTCGCCACCTCGACCTCTCGCGCCGAGCCGCCAGGGAGCTGGCAATGCTCGGCCCGGGAACAGCGCGGGTGCGTATCTCGATCGTCGGGGCGTCATCCGGATCCGTCGAGAGCTGCTGGATCGTACAGGCAGGTAGTTTCGATGAACGGGAGAGAGCCGAGGAGCTGCGGCAAGCGCTCGTGCGTGAGGGAAGTGCGGCCGAGGTTTCCACCGGCCCCACCGGGGTGTACCGGGTCCGCGCAGGACCCTACCAGTCTAGGACGGAGGCGGAGGGAGTCTCTCTGGCCATGGGTGGGATGCTGCTTTCGTGCGGTGTCTGATCCCGATCGACTCAGGCCTGGGTCACCGACTCGTCTTCCTCCAGCCGTCCGCGCAGGATCGCCCGAGCTGCCTCTGGATCGGCTCTACCGCCGGTTTCCGCCATCACACGGCCCATGAAGAACCCCATCAGACCGTGCTTTCCTCCGCGATACTCGGCCACCTTCCCCGGGTTCGCCTCCAGCACCGAGCCCACGATCCCCTCGAGCGCCTCGGCGTCGCTCACCTGACCTAGATCCAGTCGATCGACGATCGCTCGTGGATCACCACCTTCCCGGGCGAGCACCTCCAGAACAGCCCCACCGGCCCGATTGGAGATCACTCCCTCGACGACGAGCGCGATCAGCTCCGCAAGCTCCCTGGGACCAAAAGGAAGGTCTTCGAGCGGACGCCGGTCGAGGACCCGCGGTAGGTCGTTGATGACCCAGTTGGAGACCGTTCCCGCGACGTCCGAGACCTCCACCGAGGACGAGAACGCGTTCACGGCTTCCTCCAAGAACAGGAGTCGCGAAGGATCCTTGGCGAGGGTCTCGGCGTCGATTCCAGCGATACCATAGCGCCTCTCGATCCGCTCGGCCTCTCGCCGAACCTCCTGAGAGACCTCCGGCCGCCGGCCCGCCCTCGGGGTAGCCGGATCGGAAGGCGTCTCGTTCCGCGCATCGGTGCTCCGTTCGGCGTCGACGCGAGCGGCCCGTCGCTCCCAGGTGTCCCTCAAGGTCACGATTCGATTGAACACCAAGCGAGCTCCCGGATCGCGTCGAGCCGGATCGCGCCAGAAGTATCCGAGACGCTCGAACTGATAGCGAGTGTCCGTCGGATCCTGGACCACGGAGGGCTCGACCAGGGCTTCCTCGACGACACGAAGCGAGTCGGGATTCAGGAAGTCCTTGAAGTCGCCGTTCTCCGAGTCCGCGGTGGCGGCCGCGGCATCCGGATCTGCGACGCTGAAAAGACGGTCGTATAGACGAACTTCGCACGGAACCGCATGGTCTGCGGAGACCCAGTGGATCGTTCCCTTGACCTTGCGAGCGCTTCCGGCCGCTCCGTGCCAGGTCTCGGGATCGTGGCTGCAAAGCAGCTCACGGACCCGACCATCGGCATCCCGAAGCACTTCGTCGCAGCGAATGATGCATCCGTAACGCAGACGCACCTCTCCCCCGGGGACGAGTCTCCGAAAGCCCGGCGGCGGGTCGT
>JAHEKL010000082.1 GCA_024638345.1 Gammaproteobacteria bacterium
GCCGCTAACGTACCGGGTTCCATGGATCCCAGCACTCGAGGACGGCCATGAAGGCGATCATTCCGCTGGCGGGGAAGGGAACGCGACTGCGCCCCCACACGCTGAGCACCCCCAAACCCCTGCTTCGGGTGGGCGGCCGACCCGTGATGAGCTACATCCTGGACGACCTTCAAAAGCTCGGTATCCATGAGATCGTGTTCGTGGTGGGCTATCTGAGGGAGGTCGTCCAAGACTACATCGCGGGCGAGTATCCTGACCTCACCTCGCACTACGTGGTCCAGGAGGTCCAGGATGGGACAGCCGGTGCGATCCAGCTCGCGGAGCCGTATGTCGAGGAAGACGTTCTGATCGTATTCGTGGACACGCTATTCGACGCGGATCTCTCCCTCGCGCGCGCGCTGTCCGACGATTGGGCAGGCGTGATCTGGGCCAAGGAGGTCGAGGACTACCAGCGCTTCGGGGTCATCCTCACAGACGAGGACGGCTGCATGACTCGGATCGTGGAGAAGCCCAAAGAGCCGGTCTCGAAGCTGGCCAACATCGGTCTGTACTACATTCGAGATTGGCAGCGTTTGTTCGAGGGGATCCACCACGTGCGCGGCTCCGACCCCGGACCGGGCGGAGAGTACTTCCTGACCGATGCCTTCCAGTACATGGTCGATCGAGGGTCACGCATTCGAACCGCCCCAGTGGGTGGTTGGTACGACTGCGGCAAGACCGAGACGCTTCTCGAGACAAACCTTCATCTGTTGGAGACGACTCGCGGAGGGTTCGCACCCGGTGCGTCCGTCGAGGAAAGCGAGCAGAACGGCGCGGTTCGAGTGGAAACTACGGCGCGTGTAGTCAGGAGCAGATTCGGCCCGAACGTCACGATCGAGAGCGGAGCCTTGGTCGAGGATGCGATTCTGAGGGACTGCATCGTCGGGGAGAATGCGGTGATCCGGTCGTGTGATCTTCACGATTCGATCATCGGCGGGGATTCCCGGCTGGAGAACGTGACCGGGCGGGTAAGCGTCGGTCCGTACACGGAGCTGCTCGTCGATCGCTAGATAGGCACGCCGAGTCACGCGCGGCGCGGAGAGCCATGGATCGGAGTCGGTCGAAGGACACGTCCGTCGCCCCGCGCGTGCTTGTCGTGGAGGATGAGGCCGACATCGCGGCCCTCATTGCGTATCAACTCACGCGTGAGGGCTTCAGGGTCGAGACCGCCTCGAATGCCGATCAAGCGCTCTCCTCCATCGGCCGCGAGGTTCCCGATCTGGTCGTGCTCGACCGAATGCTGCCGGAGGTTTCTGGAGACGAACTCCTCCGCCTGCTGCGCAGTGAGTCTGCGACCCAACGAATCCCGGTTCTGATTCTCACAGCCAAGAGGGAGCAGGAGGACCGTATCGAGGGTCTCGAGCTGGGCGCGGATGACTATCTCACCAAGCCCTTCTCGCCCCGTGAGTTGGTCCTCCGAGTGCAGTCGATCCTCCGGCGAGTGGCGGAACCCAGCCCCGAAGCAGGAGGTCGCATCCTCCGGGCGGGACCCCTTTCCGTCGACGTGAACGCTCATGAGGCGACGCTCGAAGGCGATCGGCTGAGCCTGACACCCACCGAATTCCGTCTACTTCAGGCACTGCTGGAACGGCAGGGAAGGACCCAGAGCCGTCGTCAACTCCTCGAGCGTGCCTGGGATGTGGAGTCCGACGTGGCCGGTCGCATCCACACCCGCACGGTGGACATGCACGTTCGCCGCCTCCGTGCTAAGCTTGGTCCCGTGGGCGACTGGGTGGAGACGGTTCGCGGCTTCGGGTATCGGATTCGAATCCCTCACGGCGAAGGCTGAGAAGCGGTTCGCCGCGGCGGTCGAAAAGGAACGCGGAACGGACCGGCCCGCCCAGCCTCGATCTCACTCTGACCCCATAGAGATGCCCCTTGTCCGCTACCGCTAGTGGTGGTGGCTTGTGACGCTGCGACGACGACATCTGATCCTGGCCGGCGCGACGCTGCTGGCGACGGTCGTGCTCATGGCCATTCTCCTCGAGCTCGGCGTCTTCGTCTCCGGCGAGTCGAATGCAGGCCTCCTCATCATGACGGGGTCCGGCGCCTTACTTCTCCTCTGGGTAGGCGGATACTTCTTGGAGGCGCGCTTCCGCAGTCGAATGCGCGACCTTATAGATAGGGTCCGGCGCATGTCTCGCGGAGACTTCGAGGCTCGCCCGAGCCGCAGCGAGTATCCGTACGAACTGAACGATCTCGCCGGCGTCCTTCACGACCTCGCTGAGCAGCTCTCGGACAGGCTAGGCGAGCTCGAGCGCCAACGTGACGAGATGCAGGCGATCATCGACTCCATAGCCGAAGGCGTGATCGCCTTCACAGACGATGCCCGGGTCCTCCGGATGAACGCCTCGGCGGCCGAGCTGCTGGACGTCTCCCGTCCGCAGGCGTTCACACCGATCGGGACGCTCGTGCGCCATCCAGAGCTCAGAGATCACCTCGAGGAGTCGGTGATCCTCCCGCTCAAGCCCCGAGAATTGCGCATGGGAGAGCGACACCTGCTCGTCTCGTCCTATCTGATGGCGGAGGGGGGCTCGGTGGTTACGCTTCTCGACGTGACCATGCTTCGACAGATGGAGCGGGTCCGCCGAGACTTCGTCGCGAACGCCTCACATGAGCTGAAGACCCCGCTCACAGTCGTCCGAGGCTACGCGGAGACCCTGTTGGAGGAGGAACCACCCGAGCCCCTGAGGCGGCAGTTTCTCGAGTCGATCAGGACCCACACACTTCGACTTCAAAACCTCGTCGACGATCTACTCGACCTGTCCCGGGTCGAGTCGGGAACCCTGCGCTTGACCGAGGAGGAGGTGGGGTTGGCGAAGATGGCACGGGAGGTTTGGGCCGGGCTGAGTTCCGATCCCCATCCCGAGAACGTGCAGTTCAAAATAGACGGGGATTCGGTTGCACTGGGGGACAGTCAGGCGGTACATCAGGTCCTCGGGAATCTGTTCGACAATGCGCTGCGCCACACGTCGGCGGGAGGCACGATCACGGTGAAGATCGCTCCGTCCGGACCTGTAGTCCGAGTCTCCGTTGCGGATTCGGGGAGCGGGATTGCGTCCTCTGACCTGCCTCGAATCTTCGAGCGTTTCTACCGTGCCGATTCGGGGCGGGATCGAAGCGTGGGTGGCACCGGTCTGGGCTTGGCCATCGTCCGTCACCTGGTCCAATCGATGGGCGGAGAGGTCGGCGCGGAGAGCGAGCTGGGAAGAGGAACCACCATCCACTTCACGTTGCCGAGGGTGGCGGAGGACGAGGTTTGATATGGCACCATACGACCCGCTGAGGTCCAGAGGTCGGGTCGAGCTCCCGGACGATTCGGGCATCGGGCCGGCCGTCGAGCAGCTGCTGGAAGAGGTCGAGCTCCAGACAGAGCTGGATCCGATCGTCCGCGTCGAAGGTATCGCGGGACAAGGCGCGATCGTCACCGGAGGGTCGATGGGGATCGGGAAAGCGGTCGCGCTCATGTTCGCCCGGGCCGGCGTGCACATCGCGTTCAATTATCTCGACGACGAAGCAATGGCCCGGGGCGAGGCTGAGAAGACGGCGTCCCAGCTCGAGTCCTACGGCGTCGAAGTGCTGCACCGGCCTGTCGACTGCACCGAGCCACAAGAGGTGGGCCGCTTCGTCGCAGATGCTCTCGATCACTTCGATCGGCTGCATATCCTCGTGAACAATGCCGGAGTCACCCGTCAGCAGGCACTGGAGGAAATGTCCGACGAGGAGTGGAAGGTCGTGCTCGAGACGAATCTCTCCGGTGCGTTCTACTTCATCCGCGCGGTTGCTCCGGTCTTTCGGACACAAGAGTTCGGTAAGATCGTGAACATCGCTTCGGTTCATGGAACCCGGAGCGAGCACGGGCTGGCCAACCTCGCGGCATCGAAGGCGGGAGTCCTGGCGCTCACTCGTAGCGCCGCGCTGGAGCTTGGACCCCACAACGTCAACGTGAACGCCGTAGCCCCGGGTTACATCCGCACCACGCGACTGACGCAGCAGGTGTCCGCGGAGACGCTGGATCGAGTCCGGGAGCAGAGTGCGCTCCGGCGGCTCGGTGACCCCCAAGACGTCGCGGGCGCGGTGCTCTTCCTCTGCTCGGAAGCCGCCAGGCACATCACCGGCGCGGCACTCCCCGTGGACGGTGGTTACATGATGTGAGGGGCGAACCTGGGTCAGACCTCTACGGGGAGCCGGAGAAGGAACCACCGCTACCGGCCTCCGGTACTGACTACGGCTCCCCCAAACCGATCGACCACTCCCCGATCACCGAGATCCCATGCCAAACCCCACCGTCACCGTCGATACGACTCGTGGATCCTTTCGCATCGAGCTGTTCGAAGCCCGAGCACCCAAGACCAGCGACAACTTCCGCAAGCTGATCGAAAAAGGCTTCTACGACGGGATCAAGTTTCACCGGATCATCGAGGACTTCATGATCCAGGGAGGCTGCCCGAAAGGCACCGGGACGGGTGGACCGGGCTACAACATCCGCGACGAGTTTCATCCCGAGCTTCGCCACGACAGTGAGGGGGTCGTCTCGATGGCGAACGCAGGCCCGAACACGGGAGGGTCTCAGTTCTTCATCACGCTGGTGGCCACGCCCTGGCTGGACGACCGACACGCGGTGTTCGGAAAGGTCGTTCAGGGGATGGAGGTCGTGAAGGAGATCGGCTCGACCGAGACCGACGCGTCCGATCGGCCGACGGTGGACGTGGTCATCGAGCGGGTTACCATCGAGACAGGCGAATGAGCGAAACGTCCAAGAAGGTTCAGAAGACGCCGGCGGAGTGGAAGGCGATGCTGACTCCGGAGCAGTATCGGGTCACTCGGGAAAAGGGCACGGAGCGGGCATTTTCAGGCGAGTTCTGGGACCAGAAGTCGGACGGGACCTACGTCTGCGTCTGCTGCGCCACACCCCTCTTCTCGTCCGACACCAAGTACGATTCCGGCACTGGATGGCCCTCTTTCTGGGACGCGGTGGATCGTGAGAGCGTGGAAGAAAGGGACGATCGCTCGCTTTTCATGCGTCGAACGGAAGTGGTCTGCTCGAATTGCGAGGCCCACCTGGGACACGTGTTTTCGGACGGACCGGAGCCAACCGGTTTGAGATATTGCATCAACTCGGCCTCTCTCGACTTCGAGGAGGAGACGGAGTGACGCCTCGCTCCTTTCCGGTCTACATGTTGGCTGCGAGCCTGGCGGCGGTTGCCGGCTGTCAGGTGGATCAAGATCCGCTCAGGACCCCTAGGGCTGCGGATCTGCAGGAGTACTATGAGTACGAAGGCGAACTTGCGTTGGAGATGAGTGGCAACGTGGCTCAGGTGACCGTCGTGATCGACCGGGACGAGTACCGGATGGGTGGACGCGTCTGGGCGATGGCCTCCCCTTACATCTTCCTCTTCTCTTCGGCGACCAGGACCGCCTTGGAAGACTACACCGGATTAGGGGGCGTGCGCGTAATCGTGCGCTACCCCGACGGAAGTCTGCTGGCGCAAGCTTTGCTCGAACGGAGCGCCTTGAACGAGATGACCTGGCAGCGGGCCCTGAACATCGCCGGTCATGCGAGAAACCAGGGTACGGACAGTCCGGGCTACATGCGTGATCTGATCCGTTTCGGTGAGGAGCACACCGTCTTCGAGTACAACCCCGAACACATCCGGCTTCGCTGAGCGGCCTGGAGGCCGGGCGCTCGAACTACTCAAGATCTCACATCGAAACGAGAGGGCCATGTCCACCACCATCACGGTCATTTCGGGCGACGGCATCGGACCCGAGGTCACGAACGCGACCTTATCCGTGCTGGAAGCGGCGGGCGCCGGTCTGGCCTACGATCATCAGCTCGGAGGCGTCGCGGCTGTGGAGGCCGTGCGCGACCCGCTACCTCCGGAAACGCTGGACTCCATCAGACGGACCGGCGTCGCCCTGAAGGGGCCTCTCACGACTCCCCTGGGATCGGGGTTTCGCTCCATCAACGTCGCGATCCGAAAGGAGTTCGAGCTCTTCGCAAACGTGCGGCCCGTCGTGACCCTCGTGCCCGGTCAGCGCTACGAAGACATCGATCTGGTCTTGATCCGAGAGAATACTGAAGGTCTCTACGTCGGGGTGGAGCATTACATCGGCTTGGAGGGAGACCCCAGAGCGGCCGCCGAGTCGGTGATGATCATCACGCGTTTCGGGGCAGAGCGGATCGTGAGGTACGCGTTCGAATACGCCAAAGAAAACGGCCGGAAGAAAGTGACCCTGTCTCACAAGGCCAATATCCTCAAGTTCACACAGGGCCTGTTCCTCGAGGCGGGAGAGGAGGTGGCGCGGGAGTTCGAGGGTGAGGTAGAGTTCGAGTCGAGGATCATCGACGCGACGGCCATGCTGCTCGTCAAGGATCCCTACTCCCTCGATGTCCTCGTGATGGAGAACATGTTCGGGGATATCTTGAGTGACCTCATGGCGGGATTGGTCGGGGGTCTCGGCGTGGCACCCGCCGCGAACATCGGTAAGGACGTCTCGATGTTCGAGGCCGTGCACGGCTCGGCCCCGGATATCGCGGGAAAGGGACTCGCCAACCCGAGCTCTCTGATCCTGGCCGCGGCGATGATGCTGGACCACGTAGGACAGCCCGAGCCCGCCGCCAGGATCAGGACCGCCATCCGAGAGGCCCTGGCCGATCCCGGCAATCGGACCCGCGATCTGGGGGGCGAGGCGAACACGAGCGACTTCGTCGAGGCGATGATCAGACAACTGGGATGACGCGATTGGAAGACCGCAGGGACCGGCTGCCGGAGGACCTGACGTGCGTCAGGTGCCTCGAGATCAAGCCTACGACGGAGCTGGACAGGCTTCTCTGGTGCGAGGGCTGTCTCGCGTCGGCCCGAAGACGGGCGAGCGCGAAGGGATGGATCGCCGGGGGTGCTCTCCTCGGAGTGCTGGCGCTGTACGTATTCGTCTGGATCCAGCCCGACCTCTCCCTCATCCCGACCGCCTGGATCATGATGCTGCTCGTCGCTTTCTATCTCGGGTCCCGCGTCGCGCGTGAATTCGCGTTTGCGTGGGATCGCATGAGAAATCGCCGAGCCGTCGAGGCCGCGCCTCCGACTGTGGACGCGCGTGGAGATGCGGAGCCGGACGCCGGATCCACCTGGGATTAGGGCCCACGACTACCCGGCAAAGCGGCGCGTTGCCCGCTTGACCGAGCAGGACCCGAGGGTAAGTTCTATGGCTCGGTACGGGCGTCGTAGTGCCCTGCGCCGCTAGCTCAATTGGCAGAGCAACGGACTCTTAATCCGTAGGTTCTAGGTTCGATTCCTAGGCGGCGCACTTAGTGCAGCGTGGGGACCCTCGGCGATGATCAGCTCGGTTGGAGCGTCATCCGGACCGCATCTTGAGCCTGATTCCAGGTGCGACCGCCGTCAAGGCTGATCTCGAGCCACACGTCGTAGTGGCTTTCAACGCGGTTCATGCCCCCGGAAATGGCGGTGATGGTCGCGACGCCTGACGATACCAGATCCGAGCTCTCACGCACGACGATGTTGTCCGGCATGCCCGAGCCCCGGAGCTCGAACGTGACGAGCTCCGTATTGAAGATCTGCGACGAGCCACGCGTCTCCATCAGCGTGATTCTTTCCGCCATTCGGGCCTGAACGGTCAGCGCGTGGGTGACCAGGCTCCCGCCGACCGCCGGCTGCAGGACCAGCTCGCCCACGAAAGTCGCAAGATAGCTGGACAGCACACTTCCCCCGATTTCGTTTGGCGGCTCCACGGAGCTGGTAAACACGCCATGGGTTCCGCAAAACAGTGTGACGGTCTCGTCGAGGAAGCGATGTGAGTCCGCACCACGATAAGAGGTTCCAGCCACTGGAAGGGATACTTCGGCGACGATGATCTCCGGACTCGTGGCGGTGGGACTGGGGTCCTGACTCGAGCACGCGGCCAGCGAGTTCATCAACGCAAGTGCTAGGGCGATGAGTCGGTATCTCGTCATTTCGGGAGCTCCGGACGCAGGGCTCGAGGCGAGGCGCGACCGCTGGCGAAGCGGCTCAGCGCCCTCTTTCGATCTCGTATAGCAAGTCGGCACCAGCCGCTCTACCGCTCTCTGCGGTCAGGGTCCAGCGGCTCGACAGTAGATACCGAAGTCGAAATGTGCTGATCGGTTCGAACAGGCCCACGCCGTAGGAGACGTAGAGTCTCGGAGACAGGTACTTGCCCGCTACGAGGGAGGCTTCTTCGATCCCGTCCTCGGCCTCGACCTGTACTTCGGACAGACCGAAGCGCTGACCGATTCGATTGGCGAGGACGTTGCCTCCGCGTATTCCCAGTGACGCGGCAGCGTTTGCGACCTGGTTCCCCTCGGAGGTGGATGCGGTGCCCAGGGGACGGCCCAAGACGATGTACGCCAGAGCTTCGCTCTCCATCATGGCAGGTTCAGAAAAGATGCTGACCTCGGGTCGGCCGAGCGTTCCGTCCACCTGCAAGCCCGCGACCACTCCGTCTCGGGCGGTCCGGCTCGCTCGAATATCGAGCCCAGGGTTCTCCACCGGGCCGCCTGCGAACAAGATCCGCCCGCGATCCATGGTGAGATCCTGCCCGTAGGCTCGGTAGCGACCGTTGGTGAGCGCTATCTCTCCCGTTCCCGTCATGGTGCTGCCGGGCCCGGTCGAGACGAGAAGACTGCCGGTGGGCTGCGCGGAGAATCCGAATCCCTGGAAGAAGACGCTGTCACCCAGAGCGACCCGGACACTGAGGTCCAGATCCGGCACCGGGCCTGGGCCGGATGGCGAGTCGCCGACGAAGACGACATCGGGAGAGGCTCGCACGGCCGAGGCCGGAATCTCGCTCAACTCGACACGCGTCACCGGAATCCCCACTTCGCCCGTAACACGGATTGCCTCCGGCGCGGCCGAGATCTCGAGATCCGGAGAAACCCACACCTCGACCTCGGGCAACGCCACGGCCTGAACGCGGGAGCCCCGTAGGGTGAAGCGGGCCGGGGCATCTGCCGTTGGAGAGACAGGAACTTCGCCCTGAAAACTCAAGAATCCGGAGCCTGACTGCAATCCTCCCTCCAACTCGATGCCCTCCGAGCCTCGGCCGCGCGCAATCATCTCGATGGAACGGAGCTCGAGTCCGGCTCGAGGCAAGTCCAGCGTTCCGCCGGAGAAGCGTGCTTCACCGACGAGCTGGGGGCTCTCTACGGTGCCCGAGATCGACACATCTGCCGAGAGCTCCCCGCCGACGGGGCCCAGGTCGGGAGCCACAGCTTGGACGACACTGAAGTCGTTGATGCGCGCGGTCATCGACCCTTGGAGCGTCTGAGAGCGGATCGTCTCCGCATCGCCGGTGAAATCGGGCAGCGCGATCTCACCCGATACCGCGATGCCTTCCCCTTCGACACCCGTGCCTGTGCTCGTGGAGAACTGCGCGGACGCGCCCTGAGAGTCGAGCCCAGCCTCGAATTCAGCCTCCAGGCTGGCGAGCTCTCGCGGGCCCGTGGCGGTCGGGTATCGGAGGAGCCCCGACGTGAGCTGCGCACGTAGTCTGGCTGTCGGCGAGCCGCCTGACTGCAGCGCTCCGGCGACGTCCGCGCTCAGACTCCCCTCGGCCGACCAACCTTCCGGCAACGACCCCTGGAACCGGTCCGGCGTCAAATTTCGAATCGACAGCTGCATGGACGAGGACCCTTCCGCCTGCCAACCTCCTTCGAGACAGATGTTGGCCGGGTCGGAGCGCCAACAGGCCCGGCCGAGCTCGGCGCCGTCCGGCGAGAAGGAAGCGGTCACAGGGTCCGACAGGTACCACGAGCCCATGGGATCGACCCGAACGTCGAGTCCGTTCAGTGTGCCCGTCCAGCGGCGCTCCGCTACGCCTCCGAAGGCTCGGAGCTCCAGCTCTCCAGCGTCCCCTCGAATGCCTCCGAAGACTTCGTGGCCGTCGATGGTACCGGCAACGCGGACGGAGACCGAATCAATTGTCTGTTCACCCAGCGCGAGGTCCGAGATTCGTGCCTGGACATCGACCTCTCCTCCCGGGAGGGCCTGGACGATTCCCGAAAGGCTGACTTCGGAGATCCGGACGGACTCGCCCACTACATCGCCCGCGGCGAGCGAGATCTCGATCTCCGGATCCTCGCGCGATCCGGAGAGGTGACTTCGCCCCTCCAGAAAACCGGAAAAGTCGGACGAGGCGAGCCCGAGGTCCGGCACCGAGAGCAAGAGGTCCAGATCGAGGGAGTCGGAGGCAGTTCCAGATGCCGATAGTTGCGCCGAGCCCCATCCCAGCTGGAGTCGTCGCATCGAAAGCTCCAGTCGGTCGAGGTCGGGACCGTCTTCTCCCAACGGAATCG
>JAHEKL010000349.1 GCA_024638345.1 Gammaproteobacteria bacterium
ATCGCCCTCCTCACGGCGGTAGCACGGGCAGTCGCGGGATTCGTCTCGGAAGCTCAGGCGCAGCTGGTCACCGATCACGTGGCCGATCTGCTGCACGAGAAGTCGTCCGCGGTGGACTTCGCGTACTACGAAGACCCCCGCTATTACGACACCCTTCATCGGGCGCAGCAGGAAGCCCCATACCGCCCCACGCGTCTTCTCGGCAACCTGACGCAGGTGGGTCAGAATGCCCTGACTGCCGCCGGGATCGTCGTACTCCTGGCCACGGTCCATTGGGTTCTGGCTGCGGTCATCATGCTGGCGGTCTTCCCCGCCCTCTTCGTGCGTACCCGACACGCCAAGAGGCTCCATGAATGGCAGAAGGAGTGGGCCCCACGCGTTCGCAATGCGAACTACCTGAGCCGGCTTCTGACGAGAGCCTCTCACGCGATGGAGATTCGTCTCTACGACTTGGGAAGCGAGCTTCGTACGCGCTTTACGAACCTTCGCGGGAGCATCCGCGAGGAACGGCTCAGAATGGCGAGGCAAGTCGGTGTCGAGGGTGCGGCAAGCCAGATCGTCGCGTCGATCGTGGTCTTCGGCACTTACGCCTTCATCGCGTGGCAGACCGTCGCGGGACCGCTGACCTTGGGTGATCTGGTCATGTACTTCGGCGCCGTCCAACGAGGGCAATCCACCCTTCAATCTCTGTTCTCGGGCCTGGGAGGCCTCTACGAGGACAACCTCTTTCTCTCGAACCTCTCCGAATTCATGGAGATCGAAGACCGGATCGTGGCGCCTCCCAACCCCCGACCCGTTCCCCGGCCGATCAGTGGAGGTATCGCATTCCACGGAGTGACCTTCCGGTACCCCCTGGGCGCGCGCCCGGTGCTCCATGATGTGGACTTCGCGGTTCGTCCAGGCGAGATGGTCGCTCTGGTCGGATCCAACGGTTCCGGCAAGACCAGCTTGGTCAAGCTTCTCTGCAGACTCTACGACCCAGACGAAGGCTCTGTCACCCTGGACGGGATCGACCTTCGGGAGCTGGACCCCGACGAGTATCGTCGGCACATCGGAGTCGTGTTCCAGGACTACGCCAAGTACAGCCTTTCCGCACACGACAACATCGCCTTCGGGGACCTCGGTCAGCCTCACACGCCCGACGACATTCGGCGTGCGGCCAGGATGTCAGGGGTGGACGAGGTGCTTCAGGGCCTCCCCAAAGGATATGAGACGCTGCTGGGACGCCTCTTCCCGGAGGGTGAGGAGCTCAGCGTGGGCGAGTGGCAGAAGGTGGCCCTGGCGCGTGCCTTCCTCTCCGATGCCGAGATCCTGGTCGTGGACGAGCCGACCAGCTCGCTGGACGCCGAAGCGGAGGCCGAGGTCTTTCGTTCGATCCGTGAGCTGGTCCGCGATCGGGCGGCCGTGGTGATCAGCCACCGCTTCTCCACGGTTCGGATGGCAGACCGCATCTACGTGATGGATGGCGGCCGGATCATCGAGGAAGGAAGTCACAGAGAGCTGATGTCGCTGAGCGGAAGGTACGCACGGCTCTTCAACACCCAGGCGGCCCCATATATCTCCGACGCCCATGGGCGCGCCCCCTTGGCGGACGCGGAGGTCGGCCGCTTCGATCGGGATGTCTACCCCCCGGACGATTTCCTTTCCTGATGAGCGCCAGCCGGTTTCACTCTACACATGCTCGGAGCCCTGAAGAGCAACTCATCCTTACCGCGGCACGCACTCAGGCAGAGGGTTCGACCAACGCGGCGCTCGTCGAGCTCTCAGCAGCGGTGACGCACTGGGATCGGGTGCTGCACCACGGCTACATGCATGGCCTCCTGCCGCTCCTGCACGCTCGGCTGCGCGAGGCCGGGGTCCTCGAGTCGGTCCCTCGTCAGGTGGTTGAGGCCCTCAGCGACACCTACACGTTCTCGGCCGCGCGAACGCTGCAGCTATCGACGGAGCTGGGGCGTATCCTGGACGCCCTCGAAGAGGACTCGATCGCGGCTCTCCCGATCAAGGGACCGGTCCTCGGAGCATTGGTCTACTCCGACCCGAGTCTCCGCCCATTCGTGGACCTGGACATCATCGTGCCACCGAACCAGGTGGACCAAGCGATCACGACACTCGCTCGGCTGGGCTTCACAGAACCCAACGGACCGACCCACGCCCGAAGGAAGAGCACCCGCCTGACCGAGTATGCGACCCACCTCGTACACGAGACTCGGCGTACTCCTCTGGACCTGCATTGGAGCCTGGCTCGCAGGTATTTCTCGGCACGGGTGCCCGAGGAGCTCCTATGGGAGTCGACCCGACGCCTGGATCTCGCCAGTCGAAGCACGGTCGTTCCGAACCCAGCCATGCTCATCCTCCTTCTCAGCGTGCACGGGTCGAAGCATGGCCCCTTCCCCTGGCCCAAGCTGAAATGGGTAGTCGACCTGGACGGCTTCGTCAGATCGCGGGACCTGCTGGATTGGGAGGATCTCCTGAGGATCTCGGTGGAGCTCGGATGCCGGCGCATGCTCCTGTTGGGCTTCGCTCTGGCCGAAGAGCTGCTTCGATCGCCGCTTCCTGAAGTCTTGCACGCAGCCATCGAGCGGGACCGTTCCATTCGAGCGCTCACGAGTCCCATCGCCTCGAGGCT
>JAHEKL010000350.1 GCA_024638345.1 Gammaproteobacteria bacterium
GAGTTCAGGGTGATGAGACGATGCTGCCGGTCCACCGACCAGATCGAGTCACCGGTGTTCTCGACGAGGGCCTCGAGATTGCGCTGTGACTCGTCCAGGCGCCGCTCGGCAAGTCGCTGCTCCGTGACGTCACGGAGGATGCTCTGCGTCGCCACGGCCTTGTCCCCGACGAACTGGGCCTGGGTGCTGCCCGACAGGATAACGACCCTCCCGTCGGCGGCCAGGTATTCGACGTTGTACCGCCTCGGCTCACCGCCTTCCAGGACTCGATTGAGCTCGGCCTCGAACTGAGCCCGATGTTCGGGTCGGACGATGTCGAAGACCCGCATGGCGTCGAGTTGATCGTCGGTGTATCCCAGGACCTGCTTCCAGGACGTGTTGACGTAGAGAAAGCGCCCCCCGGGCCCCACGCTCTGGATCAGGTCGTTGGCGTTGTCGAGGAAGCGTTGCAGCCGCTCGCTGCTCTCCTTTACGGCCTGCTCGGTCTTCGATCTGAAGTCCACCTCGCGAGCTAGGGCATCGTTGGACCTGGTGAGGGCTTCGAGGACCCGGGCCTCCCGTGTGAACGTCTCGTACACACTGGACAGGAGGCCGGTGAGAATCGCCGTATAGCTCAGGATCTTGAGGAGGTGGGCCGCGTCGAACATGGCGTCCCAACGCTGTTCGGAGAACGCCATGAAGGCGCCGTGGGCCAGAGCTCCGATGAGGAGCGAGACGAGCATCCAGTGCTCGAACTGGTCCCGTCGCCAGCTTCCCTTCCGATAGTAGCCGATGAAGGCGAGGGCGAAGAAGATGCCGGGGATGAACTCCGCGGGACGATTCACGACCCAGTTCGGCGACTGGAACGTGGCCGGTTCCACGAACTGGAAGAAGAGCAGATTGCTCACCGTGAGCAGGAGCGCCGTCCCATAGACGGACATCTCGGGAATGGCCTCGGTCCGACCTTCCCTCACCTCCTGACGCCAGGAAAGGAGACTCACGAAGAGGAACAAGGACAGGTAGACCCTTCCCGCAGTCCAGGTCCATGCGTACATCGCGGCGGGTTCGACACCGTCCGCGATGAGGGAGGCCTCGAGGAGCACCGGAATCGTCGAGACCACATGATTCAGATCGAGGATGGCAGCCCCGAGGAAACCGCAGCCGATGAGCAGGAAGGTGACCTGTTTGCGGCTGTAATAGCGCACCAGGGCCAGAGCCCCGACCAGGAAGGCGAGGAGGGTGCCCACCGTCTCCATCATGGTGTGGAGGGCCGGACCCGAGCCCCACACCAGATTGTTCGAGAGCAGCATGGCGCCGCCCACGAGAACCAGGAAGATTACCGCATAGAGCGCAGAGTGCTCCAGACCCCGGTCGGGGCCTGCAAGCTCGTCTTCGGTTGAGCCGCCGGCCAGCTCGATGAATTCGTTGGCGGTCCTACCGTCGAGAGTGTCCGTTCCCGAGTTCAGCTCGCCTGGTTCAGGCACCGCTCGATCGCATCGATGAGCACATCCTCGTCTACGATGGGCTTCGTGACGTATTCGTTGAAGCCAATGGAGAGGTACTTCTCCCGGTCACCGGCCATGGCATGGGCCGTGAGGGCGATCACGGGTATGTCCTTCAGGGCGTCCTGCGTTCTGAGCCACTGCAGGACCTCGGTGCCGTCCATCTCGGGAAGCGAGATATCGAGCAGAACCAGGTCCGGGACATCATCAGGGAGACCCTCCACCGCCTCGACGCCGGTTTCGTACTCCGAAAGGTCGTATCGGTCCTCGAGGAGGGCCTGGACGAGCATCCGGTTGTCCGGATTGTCCTCGACCACGGCGACTTTATGACTCATCAGGCATCTCTTTTTCCAGGGTTTCCAGGGCCTCCATGACCGACGCGTACGCCGCCTCGAGCTCAGGCTCGAGCTCGCGCATCCGGTCGACATCCTCGGTGAGTGCAGCGGCCTCGATCTGGGTAGCCAGAGTCCGCAGGTGCTCCCCACCGATGTTCGCGGCGCTCGACTTCAAGGAGTGGGCTCCGCGTTCGGCCTCTTCCACATCGGCCTCGGCAATGCCGTTGCGGATCTGGTCCATTCGGGTACCCGAGTTCTTCAGGAAGAGCCGGACCATCTGACCCGCGAGCTTCTCCCCGCCCCACTCCTTGAGGCGTTCGATGGCCTGCGGATCGATGACTTCGGATTCGGTCATGGATTCGATGTTTTTTCGGGGGAGCGGCGCCGTTATGCAGTCTAAACGGGAGACTTCAGGAATACCATGATGTCATCGCCCTACCGCGGCGAGGATGTCACGGACTCCCTGGGCCGCGCCCTTCGGGTGTCCGAACACTGCCGAGCCTGCAACGGCAACGGATGCCCCCGCCTTGGCGATGCCCGCCGCGTTCCGGGGCCCCACGCCCCCATCCACCTCGATCTCCGCATCGGAGCCGATCTCGTCCAGTAGAGCCCTCGCACGGCCGATCTTGGCGGTGCTCGTCGGAATGTAGGATTGCCCCCCGAAACCCGGGTTCACCGACATCACCAGAAGCAGGTCCACGTAGGGGAGGACCTCGCGGACTACTTCGAGGGAGGTCGCCGGATTGATGGCGACCCCGGCCCGTACGTCGAGCTCCTGAACGCGCTCAACGGAGCGGTGCAGG